>CACXGM010000083.1 GCA_902767075.1 uncultured Lachnospiraceae bacterium | reverse complement strand
CGATCTTTTTAAGCAGAATGAACCTAATAATGCCTCCATCCATCTTTTTGTCGGATTTAGTGAGCTGAAGTACTTTTTCAAGATCCAGTTTATCTATGGAAATAGGCAGATTGAAGGGAACAAACATATCCCTTATCTCATAATACTCATCCTTTGTTAAAAGATCCTTTTTCCAGGAGATAAATGCCGCACAAACACTTCCCAAAGCCACACATTCTCCGTGGAGAAGTTCAAAATTCATGAACTTTTCTATGGCATGACCAATGGTATGCCCGTAATTAAGGAGTGCTCTCTCTCCCTTTTCAGTAGGATCCTTTTCTACGATGGACCTCTTAATATCACAGCTTCTGTAGACCATCTGACCCAAGACATCAGGATCCTTTTCACATATCTCATAAAGGTTATCCACAAGCCAGGTATAGAATATCTCATCTCTTATCAGACCGTACTTCATGACTTCTGCAAAGCCTGAGAAGAACTGCCTGTCAGGTAGTGTTTTTAAAGTGGACAGATTCATATAAACAAGTCTGGGCATCTTAAATGCACCGATCATGTTTTTATATCCGTCAAAATCCACGCCTGTTTTTCCGCCGATAGAACTGTCCGTCTGAGCAAGGAGCGTTGTGGGAATCTGTATAAAATCAATTCCTCTTAAATATGTTGCTGCAGCATAACCGGTCATGTCGCCAACAACTCCGCCTCCAAGAGCGATAAGAAGATCCTTTCTGTCAAAGTGCTCTTCTATTAAAAACTTATACAGTTCCTTTATATTATCAAGTGTCTTATTGTCTTCTCCGGCGGGAAAAACATATTTTACCGCCTTTACACAGTTTCCGTCCAAAAGTTTCAATACTTCGTTTCCAAATAAAGGATCAACATTTGAATCGGTTACAATGCAGATTCTTCTGCCGGTGAAACCAAGCTCGTTCAGTTCCGGAACAAGTTCATCAAAAGAATGAGTGAAAACAATGTCGTAGCAGGGCTTTTTTTCGTAATTTACTGTCATTCTTTGCGACATATTTATAATCCTCAAAAAAGAGAACTTCCTTTTGGGGAAGCTCTCAAATTAAATACAGTATTTAAAATATCCGGATCAGGATTCAAAATCCTTTGCAGCACCGATGCCGGAAGTCTGAGTAGCTCCTGAAATATAAACCGCTTCGGGAGTGATAACAAATACAAACTTTGAAATGGATTCAAAATGAGCCTTAAGCGAATAGCAAACACCGGTAACAAAATCCACGATCCTCTGTGCCAGCTGATTGTTGATCCCTTCAAGGTTAAGAACTACGCTTCTTCCATCGAGAAGAGCATCTGCAATCTGAAGTGCTTCCTCAAAAGTAGTAGGTTTAATAACGCAAACTTCCATGTTATTCATGCTCTGACCTTTCTTTGATCCGTATGAATTCTTAGATGTGATAGGTGACAGGAAACTTCCGCGCTTCTTTTCGGGCTCAGCGTCGGATGCCGAATCTGCTTTACGTGATTTGGGGGCTGAATCATAGTCCTCATAATCTTCGTAATCATCGTAATCTTCTTCGTCGTCTCCGTTCATCTTAAAAGCACTTAAAATACTGTCAAATTTTCCCATTTCTTCCTCCGGTTACAGGGCCATCCTTTGGGTCCCGGTTATATATTATAATTCCTGGCACCGAATATTCCGGTACCGACTCTTACATATGTCGCGCCTTCAGAAACCGCAACTTCATAATCTCCGGTCATACCCATGGATAGAACGCCCATAGAGATATTATCTATGTTTTGAGCATCTATGTCAACAGACAATTCCTTTAGTTTGCGGAAATATTCTCTGTTTGTCTCGGGGTCATCCGTATAGGGAGCAACGGTCATCAAACCCTTGACACATACTCCCGGTAATTTGGAAACCTCTTTCACGAGATCAATGGTTTCATCAAGGCTTCCGCCCCATTTGCTCTCTTCTCCGGCAACATTTACTTCCAACAAGATATTGGAAACAACGCCGGCCTTTAACGATTCTTTGTTGATTTCTTCTGCAAGCCTGAGTGAATCAACGCTGTGGATCAAAAATACCTTACCTACAATATACTTGACCTTATTCCTCTGAAGATGACCGATCATATGCCATCTGATATCCTTTGGCAGTGCGGGTATCTTTTCCATAAGCTCCTGTACATGATTTTCACCAAAATCCCTGGCGCCTGCCTCATAAGCCTCCATAAGATCGGAAATGGGCTTGGTTTTACTGACAGCGATAAGAGTAACATCAGAAGGATTTCTTCCTGATGCTTTGGCGGCATTTTCTACCTTTTGAAGCACATCATCATAATTATCTTTTATCATTTCATTTTGACTGGCTGATAAACTGATCATCCGATATGGAATCCGCATCAAGGGCGATATAATCGTAAACCCTGAGTCCATATGCGGAATTTGATTTTACGATGGCATATTCATCGTTCTGATACAAAATAGTGATCTGTTTGAAATCAGCATATCCTTTATTGATATTATAAACTCCGATAAGGGAGCCTTTATCTTTTACAACAAAAGTAGATTCATCGGTACCGAAAAGTATATCCCCCGGGGACAAAAGAGAATCATCAACATAATACTTATGAAGTTCCTCGTTGTAATAATATACTTCAAGACTGACCGCACTCTTTGTACGTGACCCGTCCTCACCGTAAACCTGCATCAGCACGGTATAGGTATCATTAACGTTCTCGGTTACATAAGCCTCATCGATCAGGAAAAACTCCTTCTCGGCAATGGAAGAAACGGGTATCTTAAGTCCTGTCTCCTCACCAAGTTCCAGCTCCACATCCAGAAATCTTTCGTTTACAAAGCTTACCATTGAATTGGTAAAGGATAACTGCAGAAACGTATCGTCTCCATTGTTGAGTATATCAACCTTACCCCAGGACTCATTCTGATTCTTCAAGAACTTAACCTTGATGTATTCCTCCTCCAAAAGATCTTCTGCAAGACCTTTTTTAATGGGGATCACAATGGACCAATCCTCACCGAGATTGACTTTATAGATGGTATCTCCGTTTCCTCTGAGTTCATTTGAAAGAAGCTGGTTTCTGGTATACTCCTTTTCATCGAACATATCCTTTGTGATCATTTCGGGAAGTACATCTTCAAAGCCGTCGTACCAATAGGATATGATACCGGTATTGCCTGAATAAATATACTGCAAGCTGACTGCTCCCGCTCCCTCGGAAGCGCTGGACATATTGTCCAAAAGCTTAGAATTGGCCAGCTTAAGTACAGTATTCTTTAATGAATACTTGAAATTATAGATATCATCAAATTCCGACGGATCATAACCGTGAACAAAATTGATTATATCGGTCCGAAACTCAGACAGTTCTTTATTGGATAAGGTATTCTCTCCAAGAGAAAGGGATTCGATATACTCATTAAGAGTGCCTGTTTCATCAATTGTATAAACCAGGTCTCCCACAGCAATACGCTGCCCTTCCCTGGCAAGATAATTTACATAGCCGGGAGTGGTATTATCAACCAATATCTCATCTCTCAAAACAATACCTCTGTAAATGGTATTGCTTGCAAGTGCCCCCTCAACTACCTCATATCTGACTGTGTGTGTTTTACGCAGATAGATTATGCCGACTATAATTGAATACACCAGGATTAGGCAAAACAGAATAAGCGTGATATTCAGTTTTTTCTTTTTCTTAAAACGGAATATATTATTCTCGTTTTCGTTATTATTGTTAGCCAAAATTCGATACCGAACCCATATTTTATTCAGGATCCACAGCCATGGAATTATCTATGGAATCAAGAAGCTTATTCATGTCTGAATATAGGGCTTCCGTGCCTTCTGCCTTTAATACAACCGAAATAAAGGGCATTCCGTTTATATCCTTTGACAAAATAATAAGACAGTTTCCGGCTGCAGCAGTGGTTCCTGTTTTTCCTCCGATAACAGTAACATTGGTCGGGGGATTGTATGAACCATTTATATAACCATTGGTGTTTTTAACGGACAGCATAACTTCTTTTCCTTTTCTGTCAGTATAAGTGGCATCAAAGGATTGAAGCTGTATTATCTCGGTAAACTCTTCGTATTTGATACATTCGTTAAATATCAGATACAAGTCATATGCGGTGGTATAATGCTCTTCGTTTGAAAGACCGTGAGGATTTGTAAAATGAGTATTGGTAGCACCGAGCGCGGTGGCTTCCTCATTCATCATAGCCACAAAGCCGTCAACGGATCCGCCTATGTTTTCTGCGATCAACAGTGCAACATCATTTGCGGAATACATAAGAAGAAGCCTTAAGGCCTGATATAAAGTCATGGAGTCACCGGAAACAATACCTGCAAGCTGTGCTCCGGTTTCTTTAATATTGACCGCATCCGTGGCAGTCAAAACCTGATCCATTGACCCGTGCTTAATAGCCACCAAAGCGGTCATTATCTTTGTCAGACTGGCAGGATAAAGCTTTTCATGTGCATTCTTGGAATATACGACCTCGCGGTTGTTTATATCAAACAATACCGCACTTTCACAGTCATTTAAATTGATCTGACCGTCGCCAAGTACATCCTCTGTAACGATACAAAGGCTCGATGCAAAAGAAGGAGCTTTTTCGGCCAAACTTCCGTCAGTGTCGTAAGCCCCTATTTTGAGGCTGCCGTATTGGACACTGAAGGGGTCTCTTGCGCAGCCGCAAAAGGATAAACTCACGATAAAAGATAAAAGCCCTGCAACAATACGGGGTTGCAGGGCTCTGACCTTATTTATACATCTCACGCCACTCTAAATCTCCTCTTTCCAGGGACTTGATCAAAAGCTCTGCACTGGCAAGATTGGTCGCCAGCGGAATGTTATTTGTATCACAGAGTCTGACAACAATATTCACATCAGGTTCATGTGATTTTGCACTGACCGGGTCTCTTAAGAAAATAACCATATCAATCTGATTACATTCAATAAGCGCACCGATCTGCTGCATACCTCCAAGGTGACCTGCCAAAGACTTATGAATGGTTAAATTAGTAACCTCTTCGATCAGTCTTCCGGTAGTGGCGGTGGCATACAGCTCATTTTTGCTTAAAATACCTTTGTAAGCGATACAAAAATTCTGCATCAGCTTCTTTTTTGCGTCATGCGCAATAAGCGCAATGTTCATACCCCAAATACCTCCCTAAAACTTCATCAGATCCATAGTAATATAATCATCAACAGACGAATTACCCCTCTTCGCCTGTGTACGAACATTAATAACCACACCCATACCGGCAAATACCGAAATGAGTGAAGTAAGACCGTAACTAACGAATGGAAGCGGCAATCCTGTGTTTGGAATTAAAAATGTCGCAACGCCGATGTTGATAAAGGATTGCACTCCTATAAGGATACCCATTGAAGAGGCTACTATCGCTCCGCCTACATCCGGTGCCCGCCTTCCAATGGAAATGCATTCAAGTGAAATCAAAAACAACAATACTATTACGAGAACAGATCCCTTAAAACCGAACTCTTCACCTATTATGGCAAAAATAAAGTCCGTCTGATCCTCTGAGAGGAAATTACCGTTTTTAACGGATGTGATCTCATTGTTTTTATATCCTTTGCCGTCCAGCATACCGGAGGCAATGGCTGTAACAGAATTCTGCTGCTGATAGACAAGATTCGGATAACTGTCCGGGTCCTGCATAGCATATACTCTTTCTTTCTGGTAAGTCTCTATTATGGTGCTCTCAGGCCTGAGTGCTATCGAAATAAAAATAGCCGCGGCCGGTATAAGCACAGCAAGTATCCCCAGAATGATCCTGAATTTAAGCTTTCCGGCAAACATTACTGTCGCAAAAATGACCCCAAGCATAATGGTGGTAGAAAGATCCGGCTGCTTGAAAACCAGTGCAATGGGGATCCCTGCAAGTATCACACATATAAATATGATGGGGAAAGAATTAAATTTTTCCTTCTGTATCATAATAAACTGTGCGAAGAATAAAATCAATAAAATTTTAGCCAATTCCGAGGGCTGAAATTTGATACCGCCGATTTTCAGCCAACGCTGAGCATTGTGCGAAGACTCTCCAAGAACAAGCACAAGTACAAGCAATGCAATGTTCAAAACATACATGACTATATAGAACTTCAACACAAAGTGATAATCGATAACGGAAAGCACCAGCATAATGACTAAACCGGCTATGGCACCGTACATCTGCTTCTTAAAAAGAGTACTTTCCGCACTGCCTACCGCAAAGACTCCGATAACTGTCAGAGCCGCCACCATCAATATTAACTTAAAATCATAATCTCTGATCTTAAATTTCTTAAATGGCATAAACAGACTCCAATACAGACTTGTTCAGATTATCAAAAACAAGTTCTCCATCTTTTAAAAACGCGATCTTAGGCTGCAGTTTCTTTTTAAAGCCCCACTTGGGTTTGCTTTCGGGAGTATATAATGCCGGGCCTACACTGACAGCCTCTGCATTCATTTCAAGTGCGATGACAAAGGCATCTGTTTCCTCGAAATCAATACCTGCGTGAGCTTCACCGTAAAGGCCTCCAAGTACAATGATACTTCCGGAGCTCTTTATCACACAGCCCGGATTCACATCACCCAGGATAACGATGCCGTCATCATAGGAAAGGCACTGTCCGTCGGTGACACTTCCTCTGTAGAAATGCCCTGTATCCTGGGGCTTTACCATGTCCATCATGTGTTTTACAGCCTTTAGATAATGCTGATTCTTACTGTCATCATCGCAAACGACACATAGAACGTTCAGATCGCAATTTGCTCTTATCTTGCTGAGTATCTGAACTTCCTGCTCATCTGTAAGAGTTCTTCCGTCAAAGGACACTGCAACAGCGGCATCGCCAAAGAAATGCCTGCTTTTGCTGTCAGAGAAAATATTCTCTACCTCCTTTAAAATATCTTCAAAAGGACAATCCTTATCGATGATAAATCTGATACCATCTTTAAAGCTTTTAATTACTACGGGCAAATTACCACTCATGTTTTTTACCTTTCATAAGAATTAAAGTTCATTTGTGATTCCGCTGTCGGGAGAATCAGCTTTACCGTCAAGAAGTTCATCTTCGGTAACAAGTTCAAAATAAAGCTTATATACATCTCTTGCAAGCTGAGCCGCATAGTCGGAGGAATAACCAAAGGGTATTCTCACAGCCATACCTATCTCCGGCTCCTCGTATGGAGCAAAGCTGACAAACAGCGCGTGGCTGGGTCTTGATTTTGACTGCTGTGCTGTTCCGGTTTTGCCTGCAACATTAACGCCCACATCATTGAAATAGGATTTTGTCAGTACCACATCTCTCATACCTTTATGGAATACATCCCAGTAATCCGAAGGAATATCAATAATGTTTCTGACCTTTGGTTCGTTTTCCCAGGCTGTGTTGCCGTAGGCTTTCATTGTATGATCGATCAATGTCAGTTCGTATACCGTTCCTCTGTTGGCTATAGCGGAAACATATCTTGCCAGCTGTGCCGTGGTATAACTGTTGGTACCCTGACCGATGGAGGATCTGACCGCGTCATTGTCTGATACATCCGGATCGTATTCGGAGATCTCAAGTCCTGACTTGGAGGATAATCCGTAAAGATCCGCATATTCGGCCAGAGCCGCTAAACCTTCCGCATCATCATATACACCGTTTTTGGTAGCAAGCCTGTAACCTACCTCATAAAAATAATAGTTACAGGAATCTCTGATGGCGGTCTGTGTTATCTCGTTGCCGTGTCCCCATACATTCCAGCACTTAGGTGACGGAGTGATGGTATCAAAAACACCTTTACATCTGATAGGATCTCTCAGTGTTATAACATTTTCCATAAGTCCCGCAGTAGCGGTAACGATCTTAAAGGTTGATCCCGGCGCCGCTTTATACTGCGTGGCAAAATTCAGAAGAGGCGAGGATTTATCGTTGGTCAGTTTTTCAAAGTAAGCCGCATCAACGGAATTGGCCATAAGATTATTGTTATAGCCCGGATACGAAACCATGGCCAGTACTTCGCCGGTATGTACATTTGTGATGACAACAGAGGCGTTACAAGGGTCCAATGCCAACTGTGCAGGAGTGATATCGATATTCACTATCCTGTTCATCATAAACTGATAGGCTGAAATCCGGCCGTTTTTAAGCCTCTCTATCTCATCTATCGGAATATAGCATGCATCCTGTTCATATAGAAGCATGCAGATCTGCCTTCCGCTGATCTTATCATTCAGAAGCATGTACTTATAAAAACGTTTCTGAAATTCGGTATTATTGTCTATGATATCAATGATGGCATCAAAGACTCCGTCAAAGATCTCGGCGGATGAAGGATACTTTTCCGTTATGTCAAGGAGGGATGTATCCACCCAGTTCATGGCGATACAATAATCAATATACTCACCGAGACTGACATTCTCATCCACAGTCCAGGAATTATACATACTGTCCTTTTGATCGATCTTGTCAAACATGAGTATATTGTTTTTATATAAAAGCTGAACTATATTGCTCTCATATACCTGAAACTCATTTGAAAGCCTTTTGTAGAT
>CACXGM010000082.1 GCA_902767075.1 uncultured Lachnospiraceae bacterium | reverse complement strand
CGTGGATGAGCCCGTTACCAGCAGCACGATGATATAGATCATCATAGTGGCAACGCACACCGTCTCGATGAGGAGCTTGGGGATGGCGTTGTAGAGGCTGTATTTTTGCACCGCTCCCACATATCCCTTTCCGGCCTTATTGTATTCACCCACAAAGTAGGTCTCCCTGCCGGTCACCTTTACTTCCTTGATGCCCAGCACGGTCTGTGATATCCACTTGAAAAGGGAGCTGTAATAATCCTGATTGTCCTGTCCGGCCTTGTGCATAATGGGCTGGAGGACCTTCTTTATAATGAACATCAAAATTATCATCACAACCGCCAGCGCGATGGTGAGAACGCCGCTCTGGATCAGGCAGTATACAAACACACACAATGACACAACACCGTCGGAAAACATGGTGAGGATCGCCAGTATCAGGGCGTACATATTGTTTACGTCCGATGTGATGCTCCTCTGGATGGTGGAGGTGTCCGCGCGCAGGAAATACTCATATCTCCTGCGCATATAGTTTCGCATCATCCTCTCGGAGGTGCTGAACTGATTGGTATAGATAAAGGAGTAGGTCATTTTATACTGCATGTAGAGGTAGGCGTTTTTGATGATATATATCAGGATCAGCGCCGACACCATGATCACGGAAAATGTCCTGAAATCCTTTACCCCAAAAATGCTGCCCATGAGCTCGTACACTTTTTTTGCAGTGTTTCCACCCATCACGGCATCGGGGTCAATGACCACGTTCACCACTTCCACCAGCATGCTGACGCCAAGGGTCTGCAGAAATGCGCCGAGGGTCATCACCACGATGAGAAGTGTCATTTTTCTTTTTTGTTTTTTATCTAAAAGCTTTTGTAACTTTTTTAAAATACGAAACATAGATTTAAACCGGGATCAAAGCGCCAGTCAATGCTTCAATCAAGAAGGAATTTATCAAAGTGCTGCCTTGATGGCGGACAGAAGCTCGTCATAGCTTTCAAATGCGGGATACTGAGGGTAATCCTTTTTGATCGCATCGGTGGTCTTAAAAAGGAAGCCCGCCTTGCTGGCCTGGATCATGGCCAGGTCGTTAAAGCTGTCACCGCTGGCGATGGTCTCAAAGCCGCAGGACTGAAGTGCCTTTACGGTAGTGAGCTTTGACTTTTCGCAGCGCATCTTATATCCGGTGATCTCTCCCTTGTCGGAAACTACCAGCTCGTTGCAGAAAATGGTGGGCCAGCCCAGCTTCTTCATAAGGGGTGTAGCAAACTGAGAGAATGTGTCGCTGATGATCACAACCTGAGTGATGGATCTGAGCTCATCCAGAAACTCCTTTGCTCCGGGCATGGGATCGATACCTGCGATGGTATCCTGTATCTCCTTAAGTCCCAGTCCGTGCTCCTTTAAAATGCCGATACGGAACTTCATAAGCTTATCGTAATCGGGCTCGTCACGGGTGGTTCTGCGAAGCTCCGGGATTCCGGTGGCCTCCGAAAATGCGATCCAGATTTCCGGTACCAGCACACCCTCAAGGTCTAAACAAACAACATTCATCTTAGTAATATCCTTTCGTTTTTGTGATACGAGGATTGCTCCGCTGCCTTGCATCTTGCGCAATTTCACATGCATTCGCAATCCTACAACATTTTATCGCAAAATCCCCTATCTGTCTATTTTGCATTGCTCCAATTAAGAAAATCTTATAAATTTCTTAATTGCAGGTGCCGTGTGTTTTTTTCGGGTGGTTTATGCTATTATATTCCTTATGAAAAGCAGACTTTTTTCAAAGAAAAATATCATAAGATTCTGGGTGCCCATCGTACATTTTCTGGCATCATTTTTTCTGGAAAAGATATTGGTCATCTACGATACCGACCGCCAGATAGTGGCCGCAGTGGAAAAAAGCGTAGCCTTCAGCTTAGAGGCGGAGCGTATCCTGGGATATATCATCGCAAAAATATTCTGCGGGATCATCATATATCTCATCTGGATGCTGGTGTATTATTATGTGGATCATTATGCCCAGGACAAGCATCTGCAGCTTTTTTTTGCCATGTTTATATTCGGCGTCATCATGCTGGTCTTTCTCTGGCCCGGCTCCTTTACCCAGAGCAGCGACAACCTGATCACCTATTCCTACGCTATCAGGCTTTTCCCCGAATATTGGCACAGCGCTTATACCAGCTTGATCTACCTGGCGTGTCTGATGGTTTTCCCCACGCCCTTTTCCATCAATCTCCTGCAGTGGCTGATGTTCATGTTCACCATTGGATATCTCTACAAGCGGATCTTTAAATGTGACAAGTTTAAAAAGTGGGCCAAGTGGACCGTATTTTTGATCTTTCTGATGCCGGAGACCTACGTGCTTATCACGGACGCATATCGCACGGAGCTCTACGCACTGGTCTGCATGTTTTACATTTCCCTTATCCTCATGGATATCGTTGAAGGGAAAAAGAGAAACATCTTTGACCGCATCTGGCTTCTGGCTTTCAGCGCATTTATCAGTGTCTGGAGAACTGAAGGGTTGATCCTGGGCTTTTTGGGATTCATCACCATCCTCCTGTTTAATACAAAAATCCAAAAGAGGAAAATGGCCATTTATCTCGCTGGATTTATCGCAGCATTTGTGATCATTTCCCTGCCCCAGAAGCTGGGTGATAAAAAGTATTACGGAAGCGATTATTCCATAATCAATTCCTTTGCGACTCTTCGAAATATCTTTAACCGCGCGGATTCAAACCTGTCCTATGACGGAGCGGAGGAAGACATCGCGGCCATTGACGCGGTGGTTCCGGTAGAGGCCATCAGGCTCTACGGAATGGAGGGCTACCGCATGTACAATGTGATGAACGGGCACCGGGATATCAACCAGTCCGTCAGTGATTTTGCAGCCGGCTCCGATTATGTGAAGGCGTATTATCACATAGTACTTCACAATCCAAAGATATATGCGCTGACCCAGATCAGCATGATGAAAGTGGCGCTGGGCCTTTCGGACGAGCCCTATATAGAAAAGATCCAGGGACCCTTTTATTTGTCTCAGGATTATGAGAATTACGAATATGATGCCTGGGATATCGGTGAGTCGGACCTTATCTCCGCCCCCGGTGCAAAGTGGTGGATCGAGAATCCCCTTCACGTGGCGGTCAGCAACCTCCTCACCACATTCCACGACTCTGTGTACACCTTCCTTAAAAAGATTTATGTACACTCAGCGATATTGATTTTGATGGTTCTCTTTGAGATATTCATTTTTGTAAGAGAACTGGTCCACGCCATAAAGAGCAAGAGCTTTGCAGACTTTGGCTTTGGCTTCGTAGCTTTCCTGCTTCTTTTGCAGGCCGGCGCCATTTTCCTGGTGATGCCCGCAGGGGTGCTCTCATATTTCAGAGCTTTTTACTGCTGTACCTTCGTACTTGAGATTTTATATATAACCAAAGGTTGGAAAAAGAATGCGCGTAGCACTGATATTGATAACCTGGAACGAGCTTGACGGCTGCAAGCATGATGTTCCTCTGATAGACAGAAGTAAATTTGACGAGATCCTCTGTATCGACGGCGGATCAAAGGACGGCACCGTTGAATATCTCACCGAGCAGGGCATTCCCGTTTACCGCCAGAGCGCGAAAGGTCTGAACATTGCCTGCAAGGACGGCGCATCCCACACCACCTGTGATGCTTTTGTCTTCTTTCATCCGAAGGGAAGCATTCCCGTCGAGGACACCTACAAGTTCAGAAAGTATTATGAAAAGGGCTATGATTTCGTGGTGGGAAGCCGCATGATGAAGGGCGCTCACAACGAGGAGGATGAGAAATTCCTGCGTCCCCGCAAGTGGTTCGTTTTAACTCTGGGTCTCATGGCAAAGATCTGCTTTAAGCGTGAGGGAAATACTGTCTGGGATGCACTCCACGGCTTCCGCGGTATGACGGTTGAAGCCTTTAATAAGTGTAGGATTTCCAATATGTCCCCCTCCGTTGATATCGAGATGGTGTGCAAGAGCTACAAGCTGGGCCTTAAGCGGATCGAATTTCCCACAAACGAAGTTCAGAGGATCGCCGGCGACAGCCATTT
>CACXGM010000081.1 GCA_902767075.1 uncultured Lachnospiraceae bacterium | reverse complement strand
TACCAGCGTAACCGGAACCAGAGTATGGCTTCTTACCAACGCATGGGTTACCAAGTATACCGGACCCGAGCTTGACGCAAAGACCAGCGATGTTGCAATGGAGTCTGTTGAGCTTGCTTACGAAGAGCTTGTAATACCCAACTGATACAACAAGGCATCAAAGCACGAAAATGCGTTACTGCTTGCAGCATGAGCATTTTCGTTGCTTTAGAGGCCTGCACGAACATGAGCAAAAAAGCAGAATTGCCTGAATATCAGGCAGTTCTGCGATTTGCGAATGTTTGGCAGATTGCGGGAGCTTCGTAGAAGCGGAGCAATCCGTTGTTGTATCAGAACATCAAAGAATAGCATAGGAAAAATATTATGGAAACAGAATTTGAATTTACCCTTCCCAAGGGATATATAGACGGTAACGGTGAGATACACAAAAACGGGAAGATGAGACTTGCAACCGCAGGTGATGAGATGCGTGCTCAGCGCGATCCCAGAGTGCTCTCAAACCCCTCATATCTGACCATTGTCCTGCTTGCAGAGGTTATCACGGAAATTGAAGGAGTGGCAACTATCGCACCCTCCATCATAGAGAAGCTGTTTACCGCAGACCTGGCTTTCCTTCAGGATATGTATCAGCGTATCAATGATATCGAGCCTCCAACAATGCATTTTGTATGTCCCGATTGCGGTAAGGAGCACGAGATCCCCATAAATTTTACCAGAGAGGGATAAAGCTTTATCCTCAGGATGAGCTGTTTAAGGAAATGGCGTTTATATCATACTATTTCCATTGGAGCGAGGCAGAAGTGCTGGCCATGGATCACAGCATGAGAAGGCGCTGGTGCAGAGAGATCAGCACCATTAACAAGAACCTTAATCCCTCGGATTCCGGGAAAGAGAAGAGTATTTTGGACATGGTCCCCACGGGCTTTCATTAAAGGATATGAGATAAATGACGGAACAATACGCTTATTTACCAAATTTCAGATTTATGCTCAGAGTAAACGGTATAGATTTACCGCTTAAGAGTGTTTCGGCTTTCCAAAGGGAGAATGAATATGATTATATTCAGGAAGGCGGAATGAACGATTATGTTTATCTTCGCAGAAAACCTATCAGTAAGCCCTACACCTTGAGAGTGGAGAGATATATACCGACAGACTTTGACGATCCGCTGTCCAATGGTTCGGAACTGTTTCTACCATTGCTTCTTTTCGTGGGAAGAAACAGCGGCGGAAAGATGGGATTCGGAAGATATTATGTATTTACCGGAGCTGTTGTGATGGGGAAAGAGTATGGCGGTCTTGACTCTGAAAGAGCGGGATTGCTTACCGAGACAATAACCATCGGTTATAATCAGATGTTCTGCATCACAAATGCCGACGATGATGAAGATGACAAATCACCCTGGCAGATCGCAGATGGAGACGGCGATGATGCAGCATTAAATGTCTCCAGAAAGTATTCCAAGACACCCAAGGAACCTCTGCAGAATAAGATGAATAAACGCGCATTTAAAGCGAGCGCAGAGAAATGGGAATTTGACGGACTTAAGAAAGGAGGAAAGGGAACCATATCCCATACTCCTCTTAACGAAGACGGTGAGATGGATAAGGCTGACATGATCGACAAGAGAAGACATTTCAGCTTCGCAGGAACCTTTAATCCTCTTGCCAGCGCGGAAATGAAATCAACCCGTTCCGCTGTTAATGCATCAAGAGAAAGCTACGGCATAGAAGAGCTTTCAAAGGATGAGATGACCGAGAAGGCAAAGATGTTCGAACTAACTCCTGACGGATCGGTAGGCGGTAACGGTGTAATATTTGCACCAAAGAATATTGATAACAATAAAAAAGCAAAAGCTGACTTTATAAAGAACGAAAAGAAGTGGGGATTTAAGCCGGATGATAAAAAGAGTAAAGAAGGTATCGGAGTTCAGAGTGCCCAGAACGGACTCGTTACAAAACATGTAGAAAATCCCGACGGAAGCAGTACAGGTCTGGGAAGGCCGGAGCTTACCATCAAGGAAATGGAAGCAAAAGCAAGAAAATTCGAACTCACTGAAAACAAAAATGTTATGGGTAACGGAACCGTTTCGGCTCGTCGTAATCCTGAGGATAAAGAACTTCATCAGAAGCAGTTGGAAGAAGCTTCCCAGAAGTGGGAATTCAGTGATAAGGATAAAGCCGGAAAGGGCGAAAGCAGAAGAGACTACAAGGGAATCAAAGAAGACACGAAAAAAGAGCATGTTGATAAGGCAAAGAAGTTCGAAATGACGGACAAGGATACTGTCGGTGGAAACGGTGTTCTTCTTTCACCCCATGATATAGACCAGAATAAAGAAAACAAGGATGACTTCAAATCCAAGGGCAAGCGCTGGAAATTCAACGGAAAGAAGAAAGCGGGCCAGGGAGATAACAGCAGTCAGAATCAGCATATGGTCCTCAACGAAGACACAGTTACATCAATAGGTCCCAATGAGGCATCGAAGGGTAAGCTTGAGCAACTGTCAAAGAAATGGAGATTCAAAGACGATACCAAGGCGGGAGAAGGAGTCAGCAGCAGCCAGAACAACAAGGCGGTCCTGAATGATAATAGTAAAAATGCCAACATCGGAGCTAAGGAAGAATCCCGGAAGACTCTGGAGGGCAAGGCTAAGAAGTGGAAGCTTAACAATACGACAAAAGCCGGTAACGGAGTCAGCAGCAGCCAGAACAGTAAGGTGAAACTCAATGAGGGTACAATAGCCAATATCGGACCTAATGAAGTTTCAAAGGAATCTTTGATAGGCAAGGCAAATAAATGGGAGTTTAATGATACAAATAAGGCAGGTTCCGGTGAATCCAGCAGGAATACCGGAAACATCAAGGAACTCTCCAAGGATGAGATGGCAAAGAAGGCTCAGCGTGGTATGACCACAAACAAGGCCATCGCAGACTTCTTAATGAAATAAAATATTACGAAAGCAGTAAACTATGCTTAAGCTCAGGGCACCTATAAAAACTTCATTAAGGACTGACCTTCTTTCTTCTCAGGAGAATTTCTATGAGAGGATAAGGGGGAACTATACTCAGATGGGTGCCCAGCTTGATGAAACCGATCTTCTTCATGTTGTAACGCAGCCGCCCCAGCTGTTTCTTATGAACGGAGGGATGACCAGTATTGTCAGCAATGCGAATGTGGAGAACAATCAGATCAAAAAGGTGGACATCATCAACAATCTGATAAACCGTATCACCATATCCGCAGATGCACAGCTGTCATATCAGGACAGAACCTTTATCACTAATATCCTTCATAAACTCGGCATCAGAGATGAGAGAAAATTCATGAAGGAGGTCTACAAAAAGACCGATGAGATAAAGCAGAGAAATGAAGTTGTTGATATATACTGGAACAACTTAAACGAGATACGCAGTATGGTTCAGGAGTATTCCGAGGAGACGGGACTGCAGATCAAAAATGAGACGGAAGTGCTTAACTCAAATGTATTGCATCTTCATGAGGAGATTAACCGTCGGTTACAGACAGCAGCTATCTACCAGATACTTCAGAATTTTTATGAGAATACATCCGAACCCAGGACGGTCACGGGGACGGAATATCGTATTTCGGAGCAGGAAAGATTCGCAAAGGAAGTGCTGCTCACCAGACTCCGTGAAGGCGCAAGAGAGCAGGCACAGCCCCTTGTATACAGGAACGAAAACATATACGAGGGAGATACGAGTGACAGCACGGATATCACGGTGCAGGATATCACGGAGAGGATCAGCTCCGCTGTACTCCTCAATATGGTATCAAATATTTACGAGGAAACATACGAAAGGCTTGACCGCAGCGTTCAAAACTGGCTTTCAACCGAGGATACCTTCTATGGAGCTGCGGAAAATGTCCTGTACAGAATAGAAAACAATACCGCATATCTTCAGTATCTTCACGAGGAAGCGGTCAAAAACGAAGACTATACCACAAATTATCTCGGTGAGCTCAATCTGATAAAACAGCTGGTCAATATCTGGAATTCTGAGGATTACAGGATCCAGCAGAGCCTCGGCGGAAATACATACGAGAACTATCCCGAAGGTAATACCTACGAAGGTGACAATATAACCATTGGTTCGGGTGATGTGTTTGAAAACGCCGAGATGGAATTTGTCACAAATGAGGGTGATACCACAGAAGAAAACGTCACCACGGAGCATCGTGACGAATTCACCGAAAGGATATATCAGACGTATCAGCAGAATATCGCAAGAAATGAGCGGTATATGCAGAATCTGAAATCCATAATGGAAAAATATGCTCCCGAGCCCCATGAAGAAAGTCCCAGGGAGAGGATGATGAGGGATGCAAGACTTGCCCTTGAACATCCCGAGCAGTTCAGTGAAGAGTATAAAGCAGAGGAAGAAAAAGAGACAGAAAGACTTGAGACTATTTTCAGAGAAAAGGAAAAGCTTCTTCCTCCTCTTCAGCAGGTTACACACGAGCTGATCAGAGAATATCTGGCAGCGCCCGAACGCTTTAGCCACTCCGAAAAAATATCCGTTAACAATATGGGACTTTTGCTCAGGGATATTGTTGAAGCAAGACACGAGGAGCGGCTGGAGAAAGAGAAAGAAGAGCAGAATACAGGAACAGGATATTTTGATGAAGCGGATGAGACGGAAATGGTTCTTGCTCCCGTGTATGCCCCCGCTGCGGAGGAAAGAAGACCCGAAGGAACTTATCCTGCGGTTACAGGAGTATATGAGCCCGTTCAGGCAGATATATACACGAGTACGGTATTGCAGAACATTTATCCCGTATATCAGTCGGAGCTTGTATTCAGAAGCCAGGATACTACTATAGAGATGCTGGCAAGTGCTGTTAAAACACATCAGCAGGAGCTGGAAAAGACTGCAGAGGAAGATAAGTCGGCAATGCTTGCGGCAGAAGTTGTAAAAGAGTCTGAAAGACAGATCGAAAAGAGCTTTTCCTCAGTATTTGAGAACGAGACAGTCGTTACGGAAAGCAGTTTAGAATATGCCGACAGGACAAATATCATAAACAATATCACCAGAAATGTGATATACAGACTGGTTGAAAGAAGCTTAAGAACACCCGAGCCCGAGGAAAGATTTGAAAATGAGACCACATCCATCATTCATCGGGTGAAGGAGACATCGGTCTCCGAAGAGACCATAGAGAATCTTCGCGAGGAGATGAAGAGGATCGAAGAGACCAACAGAACCACTGATGAAAAGATCCAGACTATCGAAACACAGAACAGAACGGTAGTGAACAATGTTTCTAATGAAACTGTCGAGATGAATACCGAAAAAATTGAGACTCTCATCAACAATCGTGTCAGGGCGCAGCTAGATGCAATCTCGGATAAGGTATACGGCAGGATAGAAAGACAGCTGCGAAATGAACAGAGGCGCAGAGGTCTTTAGGAGATAATGTATGAACAGTGAGGGAAATGATGCGGCATCGGTTGCCGGATACGCTGCTGCGGCAGCCGGGCTTGAGGTGGCCAGCAAGGGCCTGAGCCTTATGACCGCAAAAGCTGTATTATATGTACGGCTTTTGGGAATCGGAAACCATGACTATAGCGGAGCCTCCACAAACAATGATGTGGGAGCGCTGAGAGCGCTGAAAAAAGGCAGGAATAAAGCCTCGGAAAAGCTTGCTGCAAGAGCAGGTGAACAGGTAAATGAGGCAAAATTGGCTATTGAAGCCGCAAAAATAAAGGTGACCGAGGTTGAGACCACGGCTGCCCTGATGGCAACGGGTTTTTTACCGATGCGGGTTCAGTATAATCCCGCTTCTCTCAGAATGAACACTGTTGCAGGTACCATCACTCAGTACAAAAGTATGGGAGACGATACCATGAACTCGGTTCAGAATACTGATAAAAAAGCTTCAACCTATCTTTCGGTGCAGCTTATTTTTGAAGATATCAACAATTCCGATGCATTCGGGGCAACAACGCTTTCAGAGGGAGGCGCCAGTCTTTCGAACGGAGTGGATCTGGCAAAATCCGTTGTGAACAACACATTTTTCGGCGGCTACTCTGTAAAGAAACAATGTGAAGGCCTGTTGTCACTTCTGACTCAAAAGCGACTTCGCCAGATAATATTCGTGTGGAACAATATGTTCTTTCACGGAGAACTTATCTCGGTGTCGGTCAATTATACGATGTTCAACAAAAATGGCAATCCGATCAAGGCTACAGTGGACCTGCAGATACAGCAGACCAACGGAAATGCAGCCTTTAAATCCGATCTGGAGTACTGGAATGAAGTGCTTAATATCGCATTCCAGAAGAATTCCATGCTGGATAATATCGGAGGAACGTTAGGATTACCTATCTGACGGGTAAAGAGGTATATTTATGGCACTTGTTGATGCAGTAATGAACGGAGCATCTACCTTGACGGGTTCCGTGGAAAAGGCGGTTATCTGGCTCCGTGATCAGCGTCCCCTGAAGGAAGCGGATATAAAAGAAAAAAAACCTTCATCCTACAACTTTTCTGCCCTTGGCAGTCTTGTTGACCTTCCGGATGTTCTTACGGCAGCTACCGGATTGGGAGATATTGCCAGAGGTGCTTTAAAAGCTGCTATGGGACTGGGCAGTAAAGCACCGAAGGAGTACAACAAATGTATTGAGGTTCAGTTTAATCCCAGTTCCATTAAAATATCGGGACATGCCGGAGATGACGATGTACAGATCACCAATTTTACACAGGACGGAAGAGGTGTCAGCAGAGGTGCGGCAAATCTTCAGATGGATTTTTCCGTAAGTCTGATATTTGATCAGGTTTCAAATACCGCAGCCTTCCAGCAGGATCTTCTTACTATTTCAAGTTCAAGAGGAATACAAATGGGAGGAAAGATTGTCACGGATGTGGTGGGAGGTTTTTTTGGTGGAGGAAAACCCCAGTCGGTTCAGGTGATGGTGGAGGCTTTCATAGCGGCCCTGAGAAACGATAAGACGAGAATGGTCTGCTTTGAGTGGGGAGAGCTCTGCTACGAGGGAATGCTCAGACAGGTCAACACAAATTATACAATGTTTGATATGCTGGGAAATCCGGTGAGAGCAGAGGTCGGACTGGTGCTGTACCTTATGGAGACATCCGCAAAGGGTATATCCGATTATACCGACAGATACTGGGCTGTCGCATATGAAGAGGCTTTTATCAACGGCAATCCTCTTGCAGAGACAGTTTATAATCTTACAAGACCCGATATACCTCCGACAAAATAATACGGGGATCGGGCAGAGAACAGGTACAATATGAATTACAATTCTCTTTTTAAAGAATATGGTGGATTTATCAATCCCCTGATCGAGATCAAAATAAATGATGTGAGTTTTACCGCGGGTGCAAACCGTAAGGTGGCTATAGGTGTTTCCAATGTCAGTATAGATCTGACTGCGGGCTTCGAGGCTTCCCAGGCAATATTTTCGCTGTACAACGTGTATGATTATGAGAACACCAAATTCAATTTTGACAGCTTCAAGAAAATGGTCTTGCTGGGATCTGCCGTAACCATATATGCGGGATATGAGGCTACGGTAAAAGAGGTGTTCAGAGGTGTGATCACCAAGGTCAATTTCCTGATAGAGGAAGATGATGTGCCAAACGTACAGGTCACAGCCATGGACGTCAAAGCCGTAATGATGGCAAACAGGTACAGCAGAAGACTGAAGGCAACTGCGTATTCAAAGGCGATATCGGAGATTTTTGATCAGAGTGTATATCAATCCTTGAAGAACGGAGGGGTGATAACGGGCTTTTCCATCGACAATACGCCCGATGCATTGGAACCGGCTCCGGCAACCGAAGCTGACATAGAAAAGACCATTGAGATGGTCGGCGAGAGTGATTATGAGTTTGTGGTCAAGGTGGCAAAGAAGTTTAATTATGATTTCTTTGTATACTGCGGAAAAGTGATCTTCAGAAAAGCAAAGAGTGATCAGACAAAGCAGATCACCATAAACGACAATGCCAGGATCAAGCGCCTTTCCGTGGATTATGACCTCACAGGACTTGTAGAGGAGGTGGAGGTCAGAGGACTGGATGTTGGAAAGGCAAAGGGTGTAACGGGAAAGAAAAAGAACTCAAACAAGCTTTCCCAGGGAAACAAGGCAAAGGCTCTTATATCGGGATCAAAATTCGTATATATAGATCCTTCTTCATCGGACAATTCCGATGTGGGATACAGAGCAAATTATCTTTTTGAGAACATGAGTTACAGGTACGGTACACTGGAGCTGGATATGGCGGGAGTACCGGAGATCATACCCGGAAAATATATCAGTGTGTCTGATTTTGGCACCGCCGTTTCAAATGATTTTTACGTTCAGGCGGTGAGACACACCTTTTCCAAGGACGGAGCATTTATAACCCACATACTCGGCAAGACGGACAAGATGAGTTCAGGGGGATTATTCTAATGGGAATATTTGATATTTTTGAAGAAGTAAGTGAAAAATCGGTCCTCAAGACAGATACCGGAGATTCCAGGATATTCGGAGTCGTCGTGGGAGAGGTCGTGAGGCTCTATAATGACAACTATCCCGGAAGAGTCTGTGTAAAGATACACACCCGCGATCAGGATGCAAATGTGCTGCAGTGGGCCAGAGTGGCATCGCTTTACGGCGGAAGCGCCTGGGGACAGTACTTTATGCCTGAGATGGGTGACCAGGTGCTGGTGGTATTTGAGGAAGGTATAATCGACAGACCTTATATCATCGGAACCATTCATAAGAATTCCGATAAATTCCTTTCAAAATCAAAGGATAAAAACAATCAGCACAAGAGGATAGTGACTCGTCAGGGCAGCACCATAGAGTTTGAGGATATGCCCAATGAGAGCGGCCAGAACGGTGACGGAAGCAAGGATAAGATAAGAATCTACACTCCGGAACAGGCTCATGCCATCACACTGGACAATGAAAAGAAACTGATAGAGATACAGGATAAAGATAAAAATGCCAGTATCCAAATGAAGACTGAAAACGGCGATATCACAATAAAGGCTGCAAGAAAGCTTACGATAAAGGCGGGGGACAATGTTTCCATCGTCTTAAACGGAGCTTCTGACAGCGGAAAGATCACCATAAACTGCGCGAACCTGACCATTGATTCCACCGGTAAGGTTGAGGTATCCGCCACTCAGAAGATGGCGCTGTCGGGAGCATCGCTTACAGCTGAAGCTCAAGGCATGATGTCACTTAAAGCAAACGGTGTGCAGCAGATACAGGGAACCCCGATCAAGATCGGATAAACCTACAAATAAAGGAGTAGTCCTATGCCTGATATTGACAAGTCCTTTCTCGGAAAAGGAATGAAATTTCCCCCTCAGATCAATCCCGCAACGGGAAGATTTGTAACGGTGAGCGAGGAAGAGAGCATTAAAGAATCAATATACCTGATCCTGATGACGCAGCGAACCGAAAGACCGCTTCGGCCCGACTTCGGATCAAATATCATGTCATATACATTTATGGATCAGAATGTGACCCAGCTTACCATGGTGACAAGAACACTGAAGGAACAGATACTCTCACAGGAGCCCAGAATAAGCGAGGTACAGATAACGTACCAGTCGGGGGCAAGAGAGGGTGTGCTGGTCTTTAATATATCTTATACGATAGCAAGCACAAACACCAGGGACAACCTGGTATTCCCGTTCTATCTGAATGTAGTTTCAGAGCAGGAAGAAGAAGGAGAGCCTGAAGTATATGAGCCTCAAACAGTTGAAGAAATTGGAAATTGATACGAGAAATGCTGCGGATATAGAGGCGATCATCGAGGATCTTGCAAAGCAGTATGATACCGGCTGGAATCCGGATTTTGACAAGCCCGATATCGGTACCACTATTGCCAAATTCTATGCACGATGCATGGAAGAAAACATCGGCAGGATAAACGAGGTTCTTTTGCGTTATCATACCGAGTTTGTGAACATGCTCGATATTTCTCTTTTGCCGGCAAAGCCTGCCAGCTCCATTGTGGTGATGGATATGCTCTCGGATACTGTCCCCGGAACAGCCATCCCAAAGGGGACGAAGCTTTTGACCGGGGGAGAAGAGGGAGACGTATTCGAGACGGATCACAGCATATATGTCACCGGCAGCAGGATCGAGTGCGTGTTCATGACCGACGGAGAGACAGGAGAGATCGTGCCCCTAAAGGGTGTGTTCAACAAGCCTCATTTTACCGATCAGCCGGAGGAAGAGATCAACCTTGAAGAGATGAAGCATTTCACTCTTTTTGGCGAGGACAGCGGTATCCAGCTGAATGCAGTGGCGTTTTACCATCCCTCGGTATTTGATGCCGAAAGAGAAGACATATTTATAAAGATCGAGGGCAATGACAATCTCTGTAATGCCATCGAAAATGGCGAGTATGCTTTCTTTTACATAAATGAGGAAAAAGAACTTGTGCCAATTAGCGGAGTGAAGAGAACGGATACTCCCGGCATCTTTATCCTGAATAAATCTGAAGATACTGTTTTTGATACTCTGATCATTAAATCCGGATCTTCCCATACCGACACCAGAGAGGTGGAGAAGGTAAGCTTTTCCTCAAGAGGAGAAAAGGAATCACCTGAGGCAGTAAATTCAGGGTCCAATGACTTTGACGTCAAAAGATTCCTTCCTTTCACGGATACTCTTTCCGTATACAACGAATGCTATATCGGTCACGACCGGTATTTCTCCAAAGCGGGTGCAAGAGTAGATGTGGAATTTGATCTGACGGTGGATTCCAGAAATATTGCCCTGGATGAACTCGAAGAGGAAGTTGATCTTCGGATCATCAAGAGGAAAAAGAGTACCGCAAGAAAAGAGGTATATGCCGAGTGCTTTGCACAGGAAGTGGCTATTGAATACTACAACGGAACGGGTTGGAAAACTCTTCCGTTAGAGCAGGATCTGAAGGAGATCTTTTCTCAGGACAGAGCCCGCAGAGTAAAGTTTTCCTTTATCTGTCCCGAGGACTGGGAGGAGACAGCAAACGGTTCCTACATGGGCAGAGCCATCAGGTTTCAGCTCTTAAAGTCCGACAACTGCTTTATGAGACCTGCGACACATCATTATCCCGTGATCAGAGATCTTAAGATCTCCTACAGCTACGAGGAGAAATTCGTTGATCCCGAGAAGGTTACCGTCTGGTACGGAACCAGGCAGATGGATGTTTCCGACAAGGTCAAGGCGGGAAAGAAATATCCTGTATTTATCAAGAATCCCTATGAGGAAGATGCTCTTTACATAGGCCTTTCAGACAAGATAGATAACGGCCCCGCATCCATTATGTTCAGATTGGAGGATGACTTAAGATTCTCCGGACTCAGAACCAGGTTTGAGTATATGGGGTATGACGGATGGCGTCCCATGAAGGTGATCAATTACACCCAGGATTTCACAAGGTCCGGCGTGGTAATGTTCATGCCTCCTTCCGATATGAAAAAGGAGGATTTAGAGGGCAACGATAAGTATTATATCCGTGTTCTCAGACTGAGAAAAGAAGAGCCGGACGAGGACAGAACGGTGCTTCCGAGAGTGTGTGATGTGGCGATGAACGCCGTGTCCGTATCAAATATAGAGACATGCGAGGAGGTACCCGTATATATCGATGAAGTCACTCCCGGTATCAGGTTTGCACTGGGTGCCGAAAACGTTCTGGATGCTACCGTATGGGTAAATGAGAGCGGTAAATACTCCAGGGATACCATGCTCAGAATGGCGGATGAAAACCCGGATGATGTGAGGATCGAGTATGATGCCCAGGGGCAGATCACGACCTTCTTTGTGAAATGGAAGGAGACGGACAGACTGGAGACATCCGAGGATCCGAGAGTATATGTACTTGACAGGCTTGCGAATGAACTTGTTTTCGGAGACGGGGTCCACACCTATATTCCCAGAGTGCTGGATGATGTGGCTCTTAGATTTTCTGTTAGATGCTGCAGCGGTCAGGCCGGGAATGTGGGAGTCGGAGCCATATCGGAAGCCGCTTCCATGCTGGATTATATCGGCAGTATATCAAACCCTGTAAAAGCATACGGCGGAAGTAATATAGAGACCTTGGAAAACGCCCTGGAGAGAGGCGCCAGCATTTTATCATCCAGAAACAGACTTGTATCGGCTGCTGATTTTAAGCGCGCGATACTTTCATACTCCGATTCCATAGATCAGGTATCGGTAATATCCGGTATGACCATCGACGGACGTGAGGACCTTTCACAGATAACCTTTGTGCTCCTGATGAAGGATTTCAGAGAAGGCTCCTTTGCTTTCCACAGGATCATAGGAGGTCTTAAGGAAGAACTTCTGTCCCACAGTGAGCTTACTCTTGTGCCGGATAAGCTCAGCATAGTAGAGCCCATATATGTTGATATCTCAGTAAGCGTTTGGGTGGAAGTTGTCAGCATGGATGACAGCTTTGAGATACAGGGGCTTTTGAGAGAGTGCCTTGAGGATTATCTCAATCCGGTGGGATACGGAACCGGTAAGGGGTGGAAGATAGGAACACTTCCAAAGAAGCCCCAGATCCTAATGAGATTGGACGTATTAAAGAGCCGTGCCATCGTAAAGAAATCCGTTATCGTTGCAAAATATTGTGACTATGAGGGAGAACACGAAGTGGATCTGACACAGCTTAAACCCAATGCATTTATGGTGCCCAGAAGCGGAGAACATAATGTTCATATCATTTATTGATAGTTTCAATTCGGAGAAACAAGATGCTAACTTACGTAACTAATGATCAAAAAACATTTGAAGAACGTATGGCGGAGGCTATTGCCGATATTCCCCTTTATACGGACGAATGGACAAATTTTAATCCTTCGGACCCCGGAATGACCATACTTGAGACCGTGCTGGGCTTCGGCACGCTGCAGCAGGAGAGCATGGATGATATACCCTTCAGGGTAAAGCAGAATCTCCTCAAGATGGTGGGCTTTCAGATCCAGAAGGGCAGGAGTGCAAGACTTCTTTTGTCCGCTTCGAATGTAAAAGAAGAGACGGTCCTTCCTACCAACCATAAATTCCGTTTGGGAGAGCTGGTATTTGAGACAAACAGGGAGATAACCTTAAGTCCCAAGTGCCTTCTCGGAGTATACGGAAAGAAAGCCGGAGAGGATACGGAATATCTGGATTTCAGCACCATCATAGACAGAGAGACCACGGTTCCCGCACTTGTATTCGGAGAAAATCCCACAGAGCAGGATTGCCTTTATCTCATAGCAAACGGATTGCCGGAGAAGGGAAAGGAACTCACTCTTTTTATTAAGCTTAAGGAAAGATATAACCGCAATCCTTCCTCGGGGCAGAATGTAAGACTCTTTGCCGATATTGTGTGGGAGATATTCTGTGAGGACGGCTGGGTCCAGATGGATATCAGGGACAATACCGATGCATTTCTTCAGAGCGGTGAGATCAGGCTTTGGATGCCGGATGAGGATCCCGCCATATTTACCGACGCGCCCATGGAGGGGTATGCGGTAAGAGCCCGTCTGGTTAGAAGCGAATATGATGTCAGACCGAAGCTTGTCTCCATCGAAGCCTTCCTGTTTGAGGTGTGGCAGAAGAACACCATATGCGAGTGCCACAGTGAGAGCAGAAGCGGAGAATTCGAACTCTACAGCGAATTGTCGGAAGAAGCATACATAGACGTTTTCTGCAGGGAAGGAAGGGGCGAATCTTACAGAAAATATGCATACAATCCCGTGAAGACCGAGAAGGGCAGATACTACGATATCATCAGAACAGGATTTGGAAAGAGAACAATCCGTTTTGACAAGAGAAATCATGGTTTCGGTGCAGAAAAGGGAAGGGATTGCGTAAAGGTCGTAGTCTATACCGAAGATGTCATGAGGAGATATTCGCTGGGAAGGGTCTTAGGATACGATATGCAGGAGATAGATCTTCCATATGATCATATAGTCCCTCACAGCTTCTGCATCATAGCGAGAAGATATCTGGAGGACGGAAGCGAGATATTCGATTTCGTAAGACCGGAAAAGAAGGATGACGGAGCGCTGTATTATCATCTTCTTGAAAATGACGGAAAGATAGTGATAGAGGATGCGGGAAGATTCATCGGAAGTGATCTGTTTCTGGCCTCTGTGGCACTCGGAAACGGCTCGGACGGAAACATCCGCGAAGGAAATACCCTTATTTCCGACAGGATCAATCCGACCATAGACAAGGACATTGTCTTCTTTAATCCCGGGCCCGGAACAGGCGGATGCTACAGAGAAAAGCTTGAATCCGTCAGAAGAAGATTTTTAAATGACATGGAGAAGTCCTATGTGGCTGTTACGGGAGCCGATTATGAGCAGATCGTACTGTCCACACCGGGATTGTGTATACACAAGGCTAAGGCGCAGATGGATGAGGCCAGAAATCTTGTTAAGATCGCTGTCAAGCAGGGGACGGATGAGGAATACCCAAGGCTTTCAAAGATGTATGAAAAGATCATCCACGAAAGACTTGAGGCAAGGCGACTTTTGACCACCAGGATAGAACTGGTTCAGCCCGTCTATATGCCTGTAAATGTTAATGCTACAGTGTATATCAAACCTCATTTTGAGAACGCGGCGGCCATCATCGAAGAGAACATAAAGAAGAAGATAGATTATCTGAATTCCGACAGAAACTTCGGAGATGTTTTGAGGTTCGACGAGGTGTTCCACATGATAGAGACTCTTGAATGTGTGGAATATGTTTACGAGCTTTCTTTAAGACCCAATTCTTTTGCGGGTGCAAAGATGCAGGATGCGGATGTTGTACCCGATATGAACTGCTTACTGTATCCGGGATTTATCAGGATAGAGACACTTACCTTTGAAGATGAGGTGTGATTGAAATATGGCAGGAATTAATTATTCCATCAGGAAAAACAGACTTGAAAAATCGTATATTGCGGGATTTGAGCCGGACGAAGAGGGAAGCAGACTGTATCTTTCGGAGGATACCGGCATTCACAGACTGTATATTGATGTCATAGACAGTGCCATGGACGGCTGCGAATGGGGAAGACTTTCCTTTAATATGCAGATCACAGAGGATATGGCAGTGTATGTGTATGCGGCCGCTACGGATTTCGACACCTGGTATGACGATGAGGGAAGAACTTTTTTCATCGCCGATATCCTGCGCTCGGATGATGTACCGGATGAGACAAAAAAGAGATTCTTTGAGAGCGAATTCGGCATCAGGTATGTGGGCAAAAACGATATTCTGCTCTACGGGATAAAGGGGCGCTACCTCTATATCGCAGTGGAGATCACCGGAACCGGAGAGGGCTATATAGACAGGATCCGCGTGGACAGAAAAGGCGACAATTTCATGGATGCCTTCCCGGCTGTATACAGGGAGAGAAACGGCTTCTTCCACAGGTTTCTGTCGGTATTTTCCAGCATATACAATGATATAGGATATGAGATAGACAGGCTTCCGGAGCTTCTGGATGCGGATAAATGTCCCAGAGAATGCCTGCGGGTTTATGCGGGATGGCTGGGAATAGATATTTCCGGCGACTTCCTTTCAGAGGAAGCGGAGAGAACTCTGGTGCGGGAGGCCTATGACCTTAACCGCACGAAAGGCACAAAGGTCTGCTTAGCCAGAGTTTTGGAGATAATCACGGGAGAGAAACCCATCATCCTTGAAAACAATACTATAAAGGCATATCAGGAAAAGGGCGAGATGGCTGAGTCGGAATTTGTTTCCGGAAGCATATATGATGTCAATATCCTGATAAGAAAGCCGCTTTCCGATACGGACAGACAACAGATCATGTACCTTTTGGCACAGTTTAAGCCTATCAGAAGCCGCCTTCACCTGATACAGCTCAGGGATAATCCGATCCTTGACGATCAGACTTATCTTGATATGAATGCGGTTCTCTCCGGCGAGACCATAGGATATATGGACGACGATATGCAGTTGTCCGACGATATCATTATGGATTGACGGCCGGGCCTTTTAAATGCCGGGGGGCCTAACTATTGTTTGGCAAAAACAAAGATTTTATGATAAAATAAAAGGGTTAGTTATATAACTTTTTTAGAGGAGGAAATACAATGCAGATTACAGAGAAAAAAGGTGAAAACAGTCTTATTCTGGAGGTGTCCGGACAGGTGGATACAGTTACCGCTCCTGAGCTTCAGACATCAATTCTTACAGCTTTTCAGAAGACTGCAAATGTTTATCTTGATCTGTCAGATGTAGCGTACATGTCATCCGCAGGACTCAGAGCTCTGCTCATCGGACAGAAGACCGCTGCAAGCAAGGGCGGAAAGCTCATCATCAAGGGCGTACAGGATCCTGTTATGCAGGTATTTAATATGTCCGGTTTCTCAAAAGTACTCACAATAGAGTAAGCAGAGAATGATAGAATTTGAACATATTTCAAAAATCTATCAGGACACGGACACCACAGTTTTCAGAGATTTTTCTGCAAAGGTGGACCGCGGGGAATTTGTGGTTCTGACAGGGGAGAGCGGAAGCGGGAAGACCACGCTTCTTAGAATGCTCCTGCGAGAAACAGATCCCGACAGCGGAAAGATCACCGTAAACGGTCAGGATATCCTCAGGATAAGAAAGGCCCGAATACCCATTTACCGCAGAAATTTCGGCTGTGTTTTTCAGGATTTCAGACTTGTTAAAGATATCTCTATTCTGGATAACATCAAGCTGGCTATGAGAGCTGCGGACAAACCGATGGTTGATTATTCCACCAAGATATGGAATGTGGCAAAGCTTCTTAAGATCACGGATATCCTCAAGATGAAGCCGGGTGAAGTCTCGGGCGGAGAGCAGCAGAAGGCCTGTATAGCGAGAGCCATCATAAACAATCCGCTGATACTTATGGCAGACGAGCCCACATCGAACCTTGATCCGGTTTATTCAAAGGAGATCATGTCACTTTTTGAAACCATCAGCAATATGGGAACTACACTTGTAGTGGCTACACAAGATCCGATCATAGCAGAAAGCGGATCCGTAAGAAATATACGTGTCCGCAGGTGAGGGAGTGCATATATAGGAGAATGGCTTATGAAGGAACTAAATCTGACCGCAAGTGATGATACGCTCTACACTGTGTTGGATGAAGTCAGGGGAATGCTGGAAAGCGCGGGAGCTACCGAAAAACAGATAATCCCCATCACCATCGCGGTGGAAGAGATATTTGTTAATATCGCGCATTATGCATACGGGGGAAAACCGGGAGAAGCTATAGTGGAAATGGATATAGTACAGGATCCCAGAGCTATAAAACTGGTATTTAAGGACAGGGGAATACCGTACAATCCACTGGCAAAAGAAGATCCCGATATAACCCTCAGTGCCGAGAAAAGAGGCATTGGCGGGCTCGGGATCTTCATGGTAAAGAACACTATGGATCATGTGGAGTATGAGTACTCCGACGGACAGAATATTCTGTCCATGGACAAGGCGTTTTAGGTCACTCGGCGGAATCCTTGCCGAGAGGAAGCTGGATATAGATTCCCATTCCGCTTCCCGAACGGCTTTTAGCGTAGATGGTACCGCCATAGTAGCCAACGATGGCGCGAGCCTGATAAAGACCTAAGCCGTTTCCGGAAATACGGTTTGAACCTTGATAATTCAGTTCAAAGATGTGCTTTGTTTCGGAATCGGTGAGACCTTCTCCGGTATCCTTGAAAATGATGAATACATCGTCACCTATGGTTGAGATGGTGATGATAAGGCTTCCGGAGCGGTTCATATACTTGATGGAATTATCGATGATATTACGGAAAAGAATACGGATCAGTTCGCGGTCAGCTTTTACCGGAACGATTTTTTCGGTGCTGGAAAATGAAATCGTAAGGCCCACCTTTGCAGCATCCTTTGAAAGCTCACCCGCAACGGATTTGGCCACGGAGAGGACATTCACGTTGGGAGTGTCTCCGGATTCCTCCGGAAGCTTCGGAAGAATGGAGATGTACTTTAACTCATCTGAGTGGATCATGCCGTCCTTGTGCTTGGTCATCTCGGTGTTAAGCCGCTTAATCTCTTCACCGAGTTCATTGTTGGCGGTCCTCAGGGCACTTTCCTGTTCCTTCAGGGCAGCGATGGTGGCTTCGTTTTCTTCGATCTTTGTGCGAAGACTTTCACTTTCTTCACGCCAGTTGTTGCGGATCTCCGTGATGCGGTCTGTGGCATCGTCGCTCTTTGAACGTATTCCGAAGAAAAGCAACAGACCCATAAATATTCCGTACAGAACAAAGAATATAAGAGAGAACCTTGGATCTACAAAGAGAAAGCAGAGTATTGCAAGCACAAAGCTTACACCTGCGCATATAAGTGCTATCAAACGGGAATTGTTTTGCATAATTTGCTCCTTTAGCCGGGGTTGATCGTTAATACAAAAATCACTGTAATAATAGCAAAGTTTTATTTTATTATCAAGATTGCGGGTAACAGGCAAAGAAAAAGGGGAATTATATGCAGCTTACCGACAGAACGATAAACAATATGCAGGAAGCGGGCAAACAAAAGCGTAAGGCTAACGAGATCAAGTTTACGCAGGAGGATGAGGACGTTGAGACTCTGACTTACATGCCCACACCTGCCTTTAAGTATTTAAATGAGGACAGGGGAGTTTTTGACAATACCGATGAAACTTCCATTAACACCGCAAAGAGCGTGTTTGACAGGACGGCAGTTTTTAAGGTATCCCGTTAACTGACTTAGGAGGAGATTTACAGTGGCTACTACGAAGACCGGGGAGTCCGTAGAAAACATCATTCCTTTTCAAAGTTATGATGAATATATGAAACATATCTTTGACTGTGTGAACAGGTGTCTGAATGTCTATCTCGAAGGCATGAAATCCACCTTTTCAAACGGTCAGGGAGGATATAAGAATGTACTTTATCCGGATCTGGAGATCGCCAGTGATACAGCAATGGAGCTGGTGATGAAGTTTGAGCGCGATCATGCGAATGATCTCAGTGAAGACGCAGAGGAAGCCGGAACTTCATCGGAGGACGAGGAGCTCTTTGAGATAGACAGCGAGCTGGCAGAGCTTTTAGGTGCTTTCGGAGAAGATGACGAGGAAGAGACAAAGGAAAGCTCCGAGGAGGAATCACAAAAGGAGAAGGCCCTGGATCCCGTCCCCGATATCTCCGCAAAAATTGTTATGATCCAGGAGAGGGCTAAGGCTGCGGCTGCAGCCGGAATCGAGATGCCCTTTTACGACCTGTGCGTAAAAATGAGCTTCGATCCCTTTACCATATTCTGTTTTGCCTGCGGTATTCTGTCATCCACACAGACGGATTATGCGGGCATCTTTCAGATCGTCAACGAAAACGGCGGGCTCTCGTCACCTACGATAGAGTCGGCCGGACGACTGTATTATGGGAATACCTATTCCATCACCGGTGCATACGGTGATATGTCTGTTTGTCTGGAACAGCTTCTG
>CACXGM010000080.1 GCA_902767075.1 uncultured Lachnospiraceae bacterium | reverse complement strand
CGGACATCAGGAGGCAATCGGCTCAAGAGAACAGCTCGAAGAGATGTCGAAAAACCCTCCAGCCAAGACTGTAGAGCTTCACAGACCTTATATCGACGAGATAACCTGCGTATGCCCCAAGTGCGGAAAGACAATGAAGCGCGTACCCGAGGTTATCGACTGCTGGTTCGATTCCGGAGCTATGCCTTTTGCACAGCATCACTATCCTTTTGAGAATAAGGAAAAGTTTGAGAAGCAGTTCCCCGCAGCATTCATTTCAGAAGCTGTAGACCAGACAAGAGGATGGTTCTATTCCCTTATGGCAGAGAGTACTCTTCTCTTTAACAAGGCTCCTTACGAGAATGTTATCGTTCTTGGCCTCGTACTCGATGAGAACGGAGAGAAGATGAGTAAGTCAAAGGGCAACGCCGTTGATCCTTTCGACGCCCTTCAGACATACGGTGCAGACGCTATCAGATGGTACTTCTACACAAGCGCGGCTCCCTGGCTTCCCAAGAGATTCTCCGGCGAGACCGTTAGAGAAGGACAGCGTAAGTTCATGGGTACTTTATGGAACACATACGCGTTCTTCGTACTTTACGCAAACATCGATAATTTTGACGCTACAAAGTACAGCCTCGATTACGATAAGCTCGGCGTTATGGATAAGTGGGTTCTCTCAAGACTCAACTCAACCATCGAAGCGGTTGACAATTACCTTGATACCTACAAGATCCCCGAGGCCGGCGCGGTACTTGAGAAGTTTGTTGACGATCTTTCAAACTGGTACGTAAGAAGAAGCCGTGAGAGATTCTGGGCAAAGGGCATGGAACAGGACAAGATCAATGCTTATATGACCCTTTACACCGCTCTTGTAGCTATCTCAAAGGCTGCGGCACCTATGATCCCCTTCATGACCGAGGATATCTACCAGAACCTGGTTCGCAGCATTGACAAGACCGCTCCCGAATCCATTCACCTCTGCGATTATCCGACAGTAAACAAGGCATGGATCGATACCGAGCTGGAGAAGTCAATGGATGAAGTTCTGGATGCTGTCGTTATGGGACGTGCAGCCAGAAACGCAGCTGCCATCAAGAACCGCCAGCCCATCAGCCGCATGTATATCAAGACTGCTGATGCAGACGCAAAGCCCCTTGAAAACTATTATACCGATATTATCCGCGACGAACTCAATGTCAAGGAAGTCATTTATGCAGATGATGTAAGAGACTTTACCACCTACACCTTTAAGCCCCAGCTTCGTACAGTGGGACCCAAGTACGGAAAGCAGCTCGGAGGCATCAAGAATACCCTTGCAACCCTTGACGGAAATGCAGCTATGGATGAGCTTAACGCAAAGGGCCGGATTTCCTTTGATGTTGACGGAACCACAGTTGAACTCACAAAGGATGATCTTCTTATCGAGATGACCCAGAAGGAAGGCTACGTATCCCAGGAGGACAACACCCTTATCGTCGTTCTCGATACCAACCTCACCGAGGAACTTATCGAAGAGGGTTATGCAGCGGAACTTGTGTCCAAGATCCAGACCATGCGTAAGGATTCCGACTTTAATGTCACCGACCACATCCGCGTATCCCTTAACGGCAACGCAAAACTCTCAGACATCGCAGCCCGTAATCTTGACTCCATCGCAGGCAAGGTCCTCGCCGACGAATTCGTCTCCGACAAGACCTTCGCCGTATCCAAGGACTGGGATATCAACGGAGAGAAAGTAACCATATCTGTTGAAGTCGTTTAATTGTATATTCTTCTGAGAACAGGGGGAAGGCTTGTGTATTTCCGTGAGCGAACCATGTAGCGCCGCCGGTACTTAGTGAATTCTCCGAATGAACTTAGTACCGCTGCGTGCGCGATGTGAGACGCGAGTCGTGTTCGCGACGGAAATGCCAAGCTTGCCCCGTCACTAGGATAGTACAAGGAAATAAATATAGGAGGGACCTACCGTGAAAAGTACTACTACTACCAAGAAGGTTAAATTCGACAAGGAACTGTTTAAGAGAAGCGTTCTCTACAACGTAACGACACTCTACCGTAAGACACTTGAAGAAGCTACTCCCCAGCAGATTTTCCAGGCTGTATCCTATGCCATCAAAGACCAGATCATCATGAGCTGGATGGAGACCCAGAAGGCATACGAAAAAGAGGATCCCAAGATGGTCTATTACATGTCCATGGAGTTTCTCATGGGACGTGCACTTGGAAACAACCTCATTAACATGCAGGCATATAAGCCTGTTAAAGAGGCCTGCAAAGAACTGGGACTTGACCTTAACGTTGTGGAAGACCAGGAGCCTGATGCGGCTTTAGGAAACGGAGGTCTCGGACGTCTTGCGGCATGCTTCCTTGATTCACTTGCCACACTCGGATATCCTGCATACGGATGCGGGATCAGATACCGCTACGGAATGTTCAAGCAGAAGATCGAGGACGGCTATCAGGTAGAGGTTCCCGACAACTGGCTTGCAGACGGCAATCCCTTCGAACTTCGCCGCCCCGAGTATGCAAAGGAGATCAAGTTTGGCGGATACGTTTCTGTAAAGACCGATGCAAACGGAAGAAGTATATTCACCCAGGAGGGATACCAGTCAGTTAGGGCGATTCCCTTCGACCTTCCCATAGTAGGATACGGAAATGGTATTGTTAATACCTTAAGGATCTGGGATGCAGAGCCCATTGAGTGCTTCCAGCTGGATGCATTCGATCAGGGTGATTATCAGAAATCCGTAGAACAGGCAAACCTTGCAAGAAATATCGTCGAGGTTCTTTATCCCAATGACAACCACTACGCAGGTAAGGAACTCAGACTTAAGCAGCAGTACTTCTTTATCTCGGCATCCGTTCAGGAAGCTGTTGAAAAGTATATGAGAAAGCATGATGACATCAGAAAGTTCCACGAGAAGGTTACCTTCCAGCTGAACGATACTCATCCTACTGTTGCTGTTGCGGAACTCATGCGTGTTCTCATGGATGATTATTATCTCACCTGGGATGAGGCATGGGAGGTTACCACAAAGACCTGTGCATACACCAACCATACCATCATGAGCGAGGCACTGGAGAAGTGGCCTATTGAACTCTTCTCAAGACTTCTTCCCAGAGTTTACCAGATCGTGGAGGAGATCAACCGCCGCTTTATCGAGGATATCAAGAATAAGTACGGCAATATTCCCGGCGTTGATGTAAACGAAAAGATCCGCAAGATGGCTATCGTATATGACGGACAGGTAAAGATGGCACACCTTGCTATTGTGGCAGGATACTCTGTAAACGGTGTTGCAAGACTTCACACAGAGATCTTGAAGAATCAGGAACTTCACGATTTCTACGAGATGTTCCCCGAGAAGTTCAACAATAAGACAAACGGTATCACCCAGAGACGTTTCCTCCTTCATGGAAATCAGCTTCTCGCAGACTGGGTTACCGACCATGTAGGAAATGAATGGATCACTGACCTCCCTCAGATCGGCAAGCTTAAAGTCTATGCCGATGATGCAAAGGCTCAGCAGGAATTCATGAATATCAAGTACCAGAACAAGGTTCGCCTTGCAAAGTACATTCTGGCACACAACGGGATCGAGGTTGATCCCCGTTCCATCTTCGATGTACAGGTAAAGCGTCTCCATGAGTACAAGAGACAGCTCCTTAACATTCTGCATGTAATGCACCTGTACAATGAGCTGAAAGAGCATCCTGATATGGAGTTCTTCCCTCGCACCTTCATCTTTGGCGCAAAGGCAGCAGCAGGATACAGAAATGCGAAGCTCACCATCAAACTGATCAACTCCGTTGCTGATGTGATCAACAATGATGAATCCATCGGCGGCAAGATCAAGGTTGTATTTATCGAGAACTATAACGTATCAAATGCGGAGATCATCTTTGCAGCAGCAGATGTATCAGAGCAGATTTCCACTGCATCCAAGGAGGCATCCGGTACCGGTAACATGAAGTTCATGTTAAACGGTGCTCTTACCCTGGGAACAATGGACGGTGCAAATGTGGAGATCGTGGAGGAAGTTGGTGCAGAAAATGCATTCATCTTCGGTCTGTCATCCGATGAGGTCATCAATTACGAAAACCACGGCGGATATGATCCTATGCAGATCTTTAACAACGATCCCGACGTAAGAAAGGTTCTCACTCAGCTCATCAACGGTACATACAATCGTGATACCGAGCTGTTCAGACCTCTCTACAACAGCCTTCTCAATACTCTTTCAACATCAAAGGCTGATACATACTTCATCCTGAAGGATTTCAAGCCCTATGCAGAGGCACAGAAGAAGGTTGAGGAAGCATACAAGAATGAGTCCGCATGGGCAAAGAGTGCGATCCTCAATGTGGCCTGCTCCGGTAAGTTCACATCTGACCGTACCATCCAGGAGTATGTTGATGAGATCTGGCACCT
>CACXGM010000079.1 GCA_902767075.1 uncultured Lachnospiraceae bacterium | reverse complement strand
CGGTCAGGATAATTCAGAACAGAGTATCGCTCTATCTGGCGGAAAACAGTTAAGTGTAAGATGATAGATATAGGTGTTATTACGGAGTGAAAATGATGGAAAACGAAAACATTATCGTAACCGAGACAAAGGAAAAGAAAATCTGCAGGGTGGGTATATGGGCAAAGGTATGGGCCTGCATCGGCCAGGTGATATTATCCCTTGTGATCGCGGCATGTTTTATCGCCTCGGTCTATATGATAACCGAAGGTTATTACAGCAGGTCATTCCAGCAGATACTGGATCAGGCTTTTCGGGAGGAAATCCCGGCGCAGGCTGATTTTCTGATCTACAATTACGTTAACGGAAATGATACGGCTAATGAATACTACTGCGAGAACGGAAACATAGTATATGTCAACATATATCGGACATATGCAGCCAGGAACGAGTGGGCCTATGATATCGGAGCTGATCTGGATAATCTGATATATATGTACAGCTTCAAAGAAAAGATCAATGATATAACTTATAATTGCGTAATAGGCCTTGGCAACAATCTCAGAGCGGATGACCGTTTCAGGTCCATATATCTTCTGGTAAATACGTTGTTTACTCTAAGATACGCAGTCTATTTCATTGCACTGATCTGCCTGATAGGGTGGGTGCTTCTGTATATCTTTGTCCTAAGAAATGCCGGATATGCAAAGAAAAGCAATGTGGCAAAACCCATATTTGAGTCCTATGTACCCTTTGAGATCAATCTTTCGGTGATGGCTGGTTCTTTCCTGCTGGCGTTTTTTGCGGTAGGGACTGCCATTAATGATCGATTGGAAAACATATTGCTGTGCGTTTTTATAATCGCTGTGCTTGAGGTTGTATTCATCCTATGGTCCATATGCCTTGCCATCAGGATAAAGACCGGCTTTATCTGGAAAACCATGATCCTCAGATATATATTTATGGGACTCGGTGCGCTGTTTAAGCTTATCGGAAGAGGGTTTAAGGCATTGTTTAAAAACATGCCCTTTATCTGGCAGGCTTTCTTAGGGATCATCATACTTTTGCTGTCTCTATTGCTTTCTGCCGGAATGATCGGTAATTTCGATATCCGCACGGGGATAGATGCAACGGGTTGGCTCATTTTTTCGCTGATCCTTATAGCCATTGCAGTTTTCGGGGTGTATATAAGCATCTGCTACAGGAAACTGGAGCAGAAGGCAAACAGACTTGCAAAGGGTGACCTCTCGGGAGATGCGGAAATGAAATATATGCTGCCTCTTTTCAAAAGGCATGCACAGGATCTAAAGACCATTTCAGGCGGCATTGTGATATCGAATGAAAAAAGAATGGCCAGTGAAAAGACTCAGACGGCCCTTATAACCAATGTCTCCCATGATATCAAGACCCCACTGACATCAATAATTAATTATGCCGATCTGATCTCAAAGGAAGAAAGCGATAACGAAAAGATCAATGAATATGCCGAGGTTCTCGGAAGACAGAGCACCAGACTGAAAAGACTTTTGGAGGACCTGATAGAGGTTTCAAAGGCACAGTCCGGAGCCCTGGAGGTCAACCTTGAGGCCTGTGAGGTTTCAACTCTTGTAAACCAGGCTGCAGGCGAGTTTGAGGAAAAACTTAAGGAAAATTCACTTGACCTGATTACAAAGGGGACGGAAAATGGTGCTGTGATCATGGCTGATCCAAGGCGTATGTGGAGAGTATTCGACAATCTCCTGGGAAACATCTGCAAGTATGCTCAGCCCTTTACCAGAGTATATCTGAATGTGGAGGAAGCAGACGGAAGATGCAGGATCATATTTAAGAATACATCAGCCAGAGAACTGGATCTGTCTCCCGAAGAATTGATGGCCAGATTCGTTCGGGGAGATAAATCGAGAGAGGGTGCGGAAGGAAACGGCCTGGGTCTGTCCATTGCATCCAATCTGGTACAGCTCCAAAAGGGTACTATGGAAATATCCATAGACGGAGATCTGTTTAAGGTGACACTCGAATTCCCCAGTGAGAGTGCATAAACAGTGGTTAATGAGGTAATCACCAATGGTGATCTATGAGGGGACATAGGGAAAGGAAAGAAAGAGGAAGAAAAATGAGAAAGAATTGGAAAAGAATTGCGGCTCTGATGCTTGCGACCGTAACAGCGGCTTCGCTTTTGGCAGGCTGCGGAAAGAAAGGAAAGGATGGTTCTGCAGGTAATACTGCGGCAGAAAACCTTTCGGAAACAGTATTTGTACCGGAGTATGTAGATATTGATTTTAAACAATCGGATAATGACTATCTTGATCTGTATAATGCAGAGATAGTCGGAAAAACCTTCTATGCTGTAAAGACTCACAATGATGAAAACTCCTCTTATGGCTATTATGATCAGTTTTCTCTTGAAACAGGTGAACTAATTTCCGAGGTCCCTTTGGGAGGGGACCTCAATGATCAGATAGATTTTGATTCAATAGTTCCGGACAAGTACAAGGATAAGGCAGAAAAGAATGTGGGGGTAAATTATGCCCGCATGCTTTCAAACGGAAAAGTAGCAGCTGTTGTCAACGCAGCTTGGTACATAGACAATGAAGACCCCAATGCGGAATGGATCAGCGGTGGAGTAAATTATTTAGCTTTATTTGGCTCTGACGGATCCTTGGAAAAATTTGTACCTGCCGACATTTCACAGTTCTTTCCCGGAGATTCGGTTAATGTAACACGTTTTATTGTTGACGGAAATGATAATCTTGCCGTTATGTTCACTGATTGGAGCGGAGAGACTTCCAAATCCGCAGTGATCGTTTATGACGGTGAACTTAATCAGAAAAACGCTGCAATGCTTAAGGCTACCCAGGTAAACGGAGATTTCAAAACTGCTGATGGCAAAGAGATCCTGTTTTATTATGATGCAGATTGGACAACGCACGTTTCCGAGTTTAAGATGGATACCTGTGATTTTGGCGAGGAGATCACCGGATTACCCGATTATGATATCAACAATATCGGCTTAGTAGAAAACAATAAGGATAAGCTTGTCGTAAATACATACTCAAAGCTGATGGAGTATGATTTTAACAAAAAAGAAACCACCGAAATTGCAAATTGGATGGATATGGATATCAAAGATGGTAATGTATCCCAGGTATATCAGGATGCTGACGGCGCTTATTATGCACTCATAAGTGATTATGAGACTGCTTCGACCGAGATCGCAAAGATCACCGAAAAGAACCGCAGTGAAGTAGCAAACAGAAAGGAAATCGTAATTGCTTCGCTTTATCAGGATTATGATCTTAAGGGAGCGGTAATAGAGTTCAATAAGCAGAATCCCGATTATCATGTTACCATCAAGGACTATTACAATTACGAAAATCAGGATGCCACTCTTGACGATGCACGTAATACCATGACCAATGATATCGGTGGTGCAAATGTTCCTGATCTTGTGAATCTTGAATACCTTCCTGTGGAACAGTTCAGCAAGAAGGGTGTATTTGAAGATCTTACAACTTATCTTGATTCCAGCTCTTCGCTTAATCTTGACGATTACAACAAGAGTGTGCTTGATTGCTTCAGATATGACGACAAACTGATTTCTATTCCCAGAAGCTATGAACTTCAGACCATGGTTGTCAGCTCAAAGGTATTTGGCGACAAGGCGGGTTGGTCCATCGACGAGATGATCGATTACGATCTTGCTCATCCCGAATCCGTGATCATCGATTATAGCATGAGATACTATATCATGCAGATCTGTCTCTACAACAACCTGGATTACTTCCTTAACTGGGATACAGGAGAGTGCAAATTCGAATCCGATGAATTCAAGAAGATTCTTGAGTATGTAGCTTCTTTCCCCGAAGATCTCGACTGGGAAGCTATTGATGCGGATACCACCAGTGATGCGGAAAAGCTTGCAAATGGCCGAGTAACCGCACACATCGCATATCTCTATAACCTGCAGAGCGTTCAGGAATACAGTGATTATCTCTTTGCTAAAAATGCAAACTTCATAGGTTTCCCCACAGTGGATGGAACTCCTTCATCTCTGATACAGCCCACAGGTGCATATGCAATATGCTCCGGTTCACCCAACAAAGAGGCAGCTTGGAAGTTTATCGAGTTTATGCTTACTCAGGATTATGGAGAGAATGAATTCGGATTCCCCGCAAACGAGAAGCAGTTAAAGGCAAAGATTGAGGAGGAACTTAAGCACACAGGAAAAACCGGTGCCGGTGTAGGCTGGGGCGAAGGTGATATGTATGAATATCACTATGCTACACAGGAAGAGATTGATAAGTTTTATGAGATCCTTTCAGTGGCTAAACTCAATCCCGGTGATCAGAACGAAGTATTCAGCATCATAGATGAGGAGACTCAGAGCTACTTTAGCGGACAGAAGACGTTAGACGAATGTGCAAAGATCATACAGAGCAGAGTAAGCCTCTATGTACAGGAAAACAAGTGATATGTACATGAAAAACACATTATAGTAATTAACAGAGAAATCCCTGTCAGTAAAGGCAGGGATTTTCTTTGATCGTATTCCTGTATAGGTCATCTCTTTATTGTTTTTTAAAGATACTCCTTATGCAAAATCGATAAATATACTTCAAAAATACAGTAAAATTGCTTGTGGAATCGGTTGCGCAATTATGGTAACATACAGTTGAAAAAGTGGCAGATCATAGGAGGATAAACAGTTGAAAAGCTATAATCCAATGAATAGAAAGCATTTAGGACGCGAAATAATAAAAAAGGCTGCAGCAGGAGTGATGGCCTGCGTGATGGCGGCATCAATGCTGGCAGGATGTGCTGCGGGAGGAAAAGGTGAAAGCGGAAGCAGTAATACCGGAAGCACCGGTTCTGTTGCGGATGAAGAGGGTGTATACATCGCGCCTATAAGCGGATTTCAGGATTCCTTTATAAGGGGCATGGATATTTCCAGTGTCCTGGCTGAGGAAGCGAGCGGCGTAAAGTACTATAATGCCGAGGGCAAGGAGGAAGATCTGTTCAAGATTCTTGCTGATAACGGTGTGAACTATATCAGAGTGAGAGTATGGAATGACCCCTACGATAAGGACGGAAACGGATACGGCGGAGGAAACAACGATGCCGCTGCAGCCGCTGAAATTGGCCGCAGGGCTGCAGAGTATGGAATGAAGCTTGATGTGGATTTCCATTATTCCGATTTCTGGGCAGATCCCAAGAAACAGATGTGCCCTAAGTCTTGGGTAGGAATGGGCATTGACGAGAAATCACAGGCTCTTTATGAATATACTTATAACAGCCTGAAGACTATTATCGATGCCGGAGCCGATGTGGGTATGGTACAGATCGGAAACGAGATCAATAACGGAATGGCAGGGGAGACAAAGGATTCGAGTGTTCTGGAACTGCTAAAGCATGGTTCAAAAGCAGTGAGAACTGTAGCATCCGAATATGATAAGGATATAAAGATTGCAGTTCACTACACAAATGTAGATGCATCCACAAATATAATCAAGAAGGCTAAGTATTTCGAGACTAACGAACTGGACTACGATATATTCGGTATTTCATATTATTCCTTCTGGCATGGAACCGTAGAACATATGCAGGAAACCATGGAGTATGTGAAGAAGATCTACGGTAAAGATGTATGTGTGCTGGAAACATCCTTTCCCTATACCAATGATGACGGTGACTGCTCCGGTAACAGTGTAACTGAAGGTGATATTGTTGGAGATTATATATGCAGTCCACAGAGCCAGGCAAATGCTGTTTGGGACGTGATGAATGCCATGAATCAGATCGGCGGGCTGGGGGTATTTTATTGGGAGAGCGCATGGCTTCCTGTAGGAACAGAGTATGAATCCAATATGGAGATCTGGACAAAATACGGTTCCGGATGGGCCAGCAAGTACGCAGCCGCCTACGACCCTGATGATGCAGGCAGATACTATGGCGGAAGCTCATGGGACAACCAGGCATTCTTTGATTTTGAAGGACATCTTCTTGACTCCATAAGTGTATTTAATCCCAAGTATCTTGCAGAGGGAAAGCCTGCTGAGGAAAAACTTGAGTTTATAAAGGACACTGTCATAGAGATTCAGCAGGGCGAGGAACTGGTGATGCCCGCAGGTGTTTACGGCGTATATAATAACCGTGCGTTAAACCGTGAGGTCCCCACCACCTGGGATGCGGATCAGGTTGCAGCTGTTGATGTTAACAAGGGAGGAGAGTATACTGTAAACGGAGTAACCGATGGTGGTGACAAGGTAACTGCCACAGTAAAGGTTGGATATTCAAATCTGCTGGCTAATCCCAGCTTTGAAGACACTAAGATAGTGTGGGAGACCGGCTATGATATGGCTGTAAATCCCACTGATATTCAGAATAAAGCGGCAGATGCTTTGACCGGAGAAAAGGCATTTCACTGGTGGAACGGAGTAAACGATCAGATATTCTGGGTAGAACAGACAGTTACAGCTCCCTCTGATGGAACATACAGCGCTTTTGCCAACATCCAGGGCGGCGATGTGGGAGACGATTGCGAGATCAGATTCTATGTCAAAGTTAACGGCAGTGATGCTGCCATCAATGATTCGGTTACTCTCACAGGATGGGCAGAATGGAAGAAGGCTGAGGTCAGAGGAGTATCTGCCAACGCCGGTGATGATATAACCGTTGGCATGTATGTGAAATGCGCAGCAGGAGGCTGGGGAACTATGGATGACTTCTGCCTGTTCAAAGAATAAGATAACGATCAATTGATCTGTAAGGGAGGAAGAAAAATGATGACAGTAGGAATAAGCTATATAATGATCTTTATTCCGGTGATCGCATATTGCATCGCATCCATTGTGCTTTTTATTGTAGATAATGTGAAGGCACGCCGTGAGGGCCGGAGAGTAAAGGTTGTATTTAAGGTCCTGTTCATAGTGGCAATGGCTCTGATAGGCATCGCAGTGATCCTGGTTGCACTGCTTTACGGACTGACGCTTTTGATAGTCATGAATATGTAAAGCCGGTGAGCAAATGAAAGATCGAAAGTATATCTTAATTCTTATAGCGATAACGGTCATCGGACTCTTGGCAACAGCCGCACATGCGATATATATTGTCTACGCCTTTGAAAGATCCTCCATCATACAGCTCATAGCAAGGGAGGTATGGTGGTGAAGAGACTGATTCCGATAATAGCACTGATATTGATGTTTGCCGGGGTTAATTGTTTTCTTTACTTTACCATCACGAGGCGTCTTACAAATAACTTTGGCGGGACGGATCAACTGAAAAATGTTGATGTCCGAGAGTTCCTTCCATTTGAGGAGGAGTCCGATCTGGTGAGATTGGATTCTTCTCTTAGGTTTGGCTCCAATGATGATCTGCCTGTTCTGGATGGCGCAGCAGCGCTGGTACCTGTATATGCTGCAGTGGTGGATAACTGTTATCCTGAAGACTCTGTAAAGTACGAAGGCGGTGAGTTCTCCGATGATAATGTATATGGGGAAAACTTTGCTCCTGACAGTGCAATGCAGTACCATAACACGATCCGAGGCTTCAATGCAGTGGTTGATGGCAATGTGGATCTCTTCTTTACGGCACACCCTTCCGCTGAGCAGATGGAATATGCAAAGGAACAGAATGCAGAACTTGAGATCGTGCCTGTTGGACGTGAGGCCTTCGTGTTTTTTGTCAATTCAAAAAACACCATTGATGGACTTACAGCAGATCAGATAAGAGCAATCTACAGAGGAGAGATCAAGAACTGGAAAGATGTGGGAGGAAGCAACAGACTCATCAATCCACTGACACGTATTAAAAGCTCCGGAAGCCAGACCATGATGGAGCATTTCATGAATGCGGAGGTAGAGCCGCACCGCAGTCCCTTGTCAATCTTCGGTGGTGCCATTGGTTATTCCTTCAGGTATTATATTTCCGGGATGGTGGCTGATGAGAATGTCAAAATGCTCTCCGTGAATGGAGTTTTTCCCGATAAGGAGAATATCAAAAACGGATCATATCCCATATCGGCTTGCTTTTATGTAGTTTACCGTAAAGATAATGACAACGAGAATATTCCAAAACTACTGGATTGGCTTCTTTCTGCAGAAGGACAGAAACTGATAGAAGAGTCCGGTTATGTAGGATTATAAAATAGAAAAGTCAGGGCCTATCAAGACCCTGACTTATTTTTCTGTTCATTTAAGAAAATCTTACTTTGTTTTGAGTTTTATCTCACGATATGTTTCTTGACTGCTTCAGCGACGAGCTCTGCAACCTTGGGATTGAATGCTGCGGGCATAACGTTATCTTCGCTTAATTCATTCTCGGGAACAAGTGAAGCGATAGCCTCTGCAGCTGCAAGCTTCATTTCCTCTGTGATCTGAGGAGCACGTCCTTCAAGAGCACCCTTGAAAATACCGGGGAATGCTACTACGTTGTTTACCTGATTGGGGAAATCACTGCGTCCGGTTCCGACGATCCTTGCACCGGCTTTCTTGGCCAGGTCAGGCATGATCTCGGGAATAGGATTGGAGAGGGCAAAGATGATGGCATCCTTGTTCATGCTCTTAACCATATCCTCGGTAACCACTCCTGGAGCAGACACACCGATGAAAATGTCCGCACCTACCATTGCATCTGCAAGTGAGCCATGTTTATCTTCGAGGTTTGTCACCTCGCACATTTCTTTCTTGATCCAGTTGTTTGCGTTATCCTTTGCAACGATTCCCTTGCTGTCGCAGATAACGATATTCTTGAATCCATATCTGAGGAGAAGCTTTGAAATGGCGATTCCGGCGCTTCCCGCACCGTTTACCACGATATAGCATTCTTCCTTCTTCTTGCCGATGACTTTTAAGGAATTAATGATACCTGCCAGAACCACGATAGCAGTACCGTGCTGGTCATCGTGGAACACGGGGATATCGAGAGTCTCTTTGAGGCGCTGTTCGATCTCAAAGCATCTGGGAGCGGAGATATCCTCCAGATTGATTCCACCAAAGGTGGGAGCCAGATATGTTACGGCTTTAATGATCTCTTCTGTGTCCTGAGTATCGAGACAGATGGGAACGGCATTTACTCCGCCGAATTCCTTGAAGAGGACAGCCTTGCCTTCCATAACGGGCATTGCTGCATGAGGTCCGATGTTTCCAAGACCCAAAACTGCGCTTCCGTCAGATACTACAGCTACGGTATTGGACTTCCAGGTGTATTTATATGCGGCTTCCTTGTCCTTTGCGATCACGCGGCAGGGCTCGGCAACGCCGGGTGTATAAGCGATGGAAAGATCTGTGGGGTTCTTTACGGGAGCCTTTGAAACTGTCTCGAGCTTTCCGCCCCATTCTTCGTGCTTTTGAAGAGCGATTTCATTAACGTCCATTTTGATTCTCCTTTGGTGTATGTGATAAAGATTACCAATATCCGTGCATGGGCACGTTTTCCACGAAAGTATAGCATAAATTTACCTTGAAAAAAAGCGGTAAAAATCATAAAATGTTGATTATGGGAAATTTTGCAAACATATTGAAAATAATAGGGATTGTGTTTGGCAGTGTTATCCTTTTGGCACTGGCCTATGCTTTGTATGTCTTTATAGACTATCACAGATTGGAAGACCACCTGTCGGTGCCGGTTTCTTCCAACAGATCGGGGACTGAAACTTTGCCGGCAAATACCGGAGAAGAGCTGACCATTGTCACATATAATATCGGCTTTGGTTCCTATGATCCTGCTTTTACTTTTTTCATGGACGGTGGAAAAAGCTCCTGGGGTAAGAGCAAGGAAAGCGTTATCAATATGGTAAACGGTGCCGGGAATCTTGCAATGAGTGCGGAACCGGATATTGTATGCTTCCAGGAGATAGATGTGGACGGAACCAGGTCTTATCATGTGAACCAGCTTGGCATTCTGCAGAGCATTTTTGCTGATTTCGACAGCGCATTCGGGCAGAATTATGACTCACCCTTTTTGCTTTATCCGTTTTATCAGCCTCATGGAGCAAACAAGGCGGGAATCGGAACCTTCAGCCGTTTTGGTATCACAGCATCGGAGAGAAGAAGTCTTCCCATCTCCACGAGTCTATCCAAGCTTGTTGATCTTGACCGCTGTTACACTATAAGCAGGATCCCTGTTTCTAACGGCAAGGAGCTTATAGTTATTAATCTTCATATGTCAGCATACGGAAGTTCACCGGAAGTGCGTGACGGACAGACTAATATGCTCAAGGCTGACATGGAAAAAGAATATGCAGCGGGAAATTATGTCATTGCCTGCGGTGATTTTAATCATGACCTTAAGCTTAAAGAGGATATTGATACCTATTCCTGGGCACATTATTATGACAGGACAAAGATTCCGGAGCATTTCGGATTTGTGATAGATACCTTCTCCGATGAGGAAAAGAGCGCTATGCCAAACACCTGCAGGGATTCGGGAGTGGTCTATGATCCTGCATCCACATATACTGTTACACTTGACGGATTTATTGTGTCCGACAATATAAAGCCTGTAAGCTACGAGACCAAAACTTCCGGTTTTCTTTATTCAGATCACGAACCGGTGGTTATGAGCTTTATACTGGAGGATTGACGGAGTTTAAAAAATGAGAATTGGAATGGGATATGATGTTCATCGCCTGGCAGAAGATAGAAAGCTGATCATCGGCGGTGTTGAGATACCATATGAAAAGGGATTGCTGGGACATTCCGATGCGGATGTTCTGTTGCATGCCATAATGGATGCGCTTTTGGGAGCAGCTGCTCTCGGAGATATCGGGAAACACTTCCCGGACTCCGATCCTGCATACAAGGGGATTTCCTCCCTGGAACTTTTAAGCCATGTGGGCGGACTTATTGCGGATGAAGGATATGTGGTGGGCAATATCGATGCCACCATTATCGCACAGGAACCAAAGATGCGCCCCTACATAGATGAAATGAGAAAGAATATTGCGGATACTCTTGATATTGATATTTCTCAGGTAAATGTAAAAGCCACCACGGAAGAAGGACTTGGTTTTACGGGAAATAAAGACGGAATATCATCCCAGGCTGTTTGCCTTATAGAGAGTGTTTATGACTTTTCACAGCTTTCCGCCGTATACGGAAATGCCAGTGCCGGAGGTTGCCCCGGGTGTAGCGGCTGCAGTAAGAGATAGTTTATTTCGTATCTTCGAGAGGGGTGACGCACGCCATGTCATATTTTTGAATAGGCGGCGTGAAATGCCCTCGCTTGACCCGAGCGAAGCGAGCGGTCTGCGGTACGACCTGCGACATTGCATATAAGCATTTCTCGCCAGCTCACTGAAAAAATATGACTTGCGTGTGGCAGGACCCCGACCCAAAATATAAAATACTGATCCTAAGGAGATTTTGACATGAATATATACAACTCACTGACCAAAAGAGTGGAGGAATTTAAACCAAACGAGCCCGGTAAAGTGGCAATGTACACCTGCGGCCCTACAGTTTACCACTTCGCACATATAGGAAACCTCAGAACCTACATCATGGAGGACGTTCTGGAAAAGATCCTTCGATACAGCGGATATGATGTAAAGAGAGTAATGAACATCACCGACGTGGGACACCTTTCATCCGATGCCGATACCGGCGAAGACAAAATGCTCAAGGGTGCAAAACGTGAACACAAGACAGTCATGGAGATCGCCAAGTACTATACCGATGCTTTCATGAGTGACTGCGCGAAATTGAACATCAAGACTCCCGACGTGGTGGAACCCGCAACAAACTGCATTCCCGAATTCATAAACATGATCAATGTTCTGCTTGAAAAAGGCTATGCATACAGGGCAGGGGAGAATATCTACTTCGATACATCCAAACTTGAGAACTATTACGTATTCGGTAACCAGTCAGAGGACGACCTCAAGGTAGGCGTTAGAGAGGATGTTACCGAAGACACCAACAAGAGAAACAAAAACGATTTCGTACTCTGGTTCACCAAATCCAAGTTTGAAGACCAGGCACTTAAATGGGACAGCCCCTGGGGCGTAGGATATCCCGGATGGCATATTGAGTGCTCATGCATCGGAATGAAGCATCTGGGCGAATACATGGATATCCACTGCGGCGGTGTGGACAATATGTTCCCCCACCATACAAACGAGATCGCACAGAGCGAATCCTTCACCGGACATAAATGGTGCAACTATTGGTTCCATGTTCATCACTTAAATGATGAGACAGGAAAGATGAGTAAGAGCAAGGGAGAGTTTCTGACAGTATCCCTTATTGAAGAGAAAGGCTATAACCCCATTGCCTACAGATTCTTCTGCCTGCAGTCACATTATCGTAAGCCACTGACCTTCTCCTATGATGCACTGGACCAGGCTACCGCTACATACAAAAAACTTAAGAACAAGATATTATCCATTCCCGAAGAAGGCGCTGTGAATGAGTCGGTTGTCAAAGAATGGCACGATAAATTTGCGGAGACCGTAGGTAATGATGTGAATACAGCAATGGGTATCACACTTCTCTATGATGTTTTAAAGGCGGATCTCAATGGTGCTACCAAACGTGCGGTCATCGACGACTTTGATTATGTTCTGAGCCTTGATCTATTAAAGGAAGATGAAGCTGCAGGCAACGCGGATGGTGCCGATGACGAGTTGGCTGCTTTTGTGGAAGCTAAGATCGAAGAGAGAAAAGAAGCAAAGAAGGCAAAAGATTTTGCAAAGGCCGATGCCATCAGAGAAGAACTTCTCTCAAATGGAATAGTCATTGAGGATACCCGTGAGGGCGTTAAGTGGCACAGAGCATAAAGAACAGAGAATAGAGAAACAGGATCATTTATGACTGAAGATAATACACTATTATCACAGATAAAGCAGATATTTTCATGCGGGGAAAAGGATGCAAACGCCTACTCCCCGCTTGCTTTGGCTTATATAGGCGATGATGTTTTCGATCTCATCATCAGAACAGTGGTGGTGGAAAGAGCAAACAGACCTGCACATGAACTACACATAGAGACCGTTAAATACGTTAAAGCTCCGGCTCAGGCAAAGATGATAGAAGCCCTTCTGGAGAAGGTAGGTTTTCTGACGGATGAGGAAGTGGATATATATAAACGTGGACGAAATGCCAAGTCATATACATCCGCAAAGAATGCCAGCATACATGACTACAGAAAGGCAACCGGCTTTGAGGCTCTTGTGGGTTATCTTTATCTGAGCGGCAGACAGGGAAGGCTCATAGAGATCGTAAAGGCTGCGGTGGACGTGATCTGCGCAGAAGAAAAAAGTTGATGCTGTGATAAATGATGCTGAGAATATTAATTCAGTGAAAAAAGAAATGATTTTTGAGATTGAGGAATGAATATGGGATATCATGAGTTTACCATAGAAGGAAGAAATGCCGTAATAGAGGCTTACAGAAGCGGCAAGACCATAGACAAATTATTTATACTGGACGGATGTCAGGACGGCCCTGTCATGACCATTAAAAGAGAGGCAAAAAAGAATGATACTCTCGTTAAGTTTGTGACCAAAGAGCGTCTGGATCAGATGTCCGAGACCGGTAAACATCAGGGCGTGATCGCCATCGCCGCGGCTTACGATTATGCTTCTGTTGAAGATATTTTAAACAATGCAAAGAAAAAGGGTGAACAGCCTTTTATTTTCATACTTGATAATATTGAGGACCCTCATAACTTAGGAGCTATCATCAGGACTGCAAACCTGTCGGGGGCTCACGGAGTGATCATTCCAAAGAACCGTGCAGCCGGACTTACCGCCACTGTGGCAAGGACCAGTGCAGGGGCTTTAAACTACACTCCCGTGGCAAAGGTGACCAATCTGGCAAAGACCATTGAGGACCTGAAAAAGGAAGGACTCTGGTTTGTCTGTGCAGATATGGACGGACAGGTTATGTACGATCTTGATCTAAAGGGACCCATCGGATTGGTGATCGGAAACGAAGGCGAAGGTGTGGGCAGACTGGTGAAAGAAAAGTGTGACATGGTGGCATCCATACCCATGAAGGGAGATATCGATTCCCTGAATGCGTCGGTGGCAGCAGGCGTGCTTGCTTTTGAGATCGTGCGCCAGAGAAGATCATAAATTGAGGATAATATGACTTCAGCGGAAAAAGAAAAATACTTAAAATGTTCTGATGAAGAACTCATAGAAAGATACAGAGCCGGAGAGACCCAGATAATGGATTATCTCATGGATAAGTACAAGAATCTCGTCCTGGGAAAAACAAGATCATTGTTCATACTTGGGGGAGATACGGAGGACCTTATCCAGGAGGGAATGATCGGACTCTTTCAGGCCGTAAACAATTATGATTTCGGTCGGGATGCAAGCTTTTTTACCTTTGCGGAACTTTGTGTATCGAGAAAGGTATATAACGCGATAAAAGCATCAAATGACAAAAAGCATTCCTTTTTGAACAATTATATTTCTTTTTTTGATTCACAATCCGATGAGAGCAAAAAAAATACACTCTCACTTATAGAACAACTTCCGGGAAATGATGAACAGGATCCGGAAAAATTTGTTCTCACACAGGAATTGATGGATGAACTTGAAAGAGCCATCAGAGAAGATCTGACCCCCTTGGAGAGGGAGTGCTTTGGATTATATATGACGGGAATGAAGAGTGGGGAGGTGGCGCGGATCATAGGTAAAAGCGCTAAGGAAACTGATAACGCAATACAGCGTGCAAAAAAGAAACTGAAAAAGATCAGATAAACCATTATAAAAAATGAGAATGAGAAGAATCTATGCAGGAGCTGTCAATTTAATACTGTGCGCAACAATTCTGTTTCAAACCGTCCCAATAGATACTGTGTCCGCTGAAAAGGTCACAAAGGAAGTCTATATGTCTGAATGGAATGCCCATCTGGCGGATCATACTAATATCGCCAATCTTTTTTATGGTATGACCGATGCAGAGGATGAAGAGGGCAACAGATTATACTCAGATGAATTTATCATCGGGTTTTTGGCCAATGTGGAAGCGGAAGGAAATACCGGGGTAGTGGAGCACATATTCAGCAGACAGCATGCTTACGGCTTTGAACTTCCCAGTGGAGGAAGCCGTATCAGAAGCATCTATGATATCGATTATCTGCTGGACTGGCCTATAACCGACGGTGATAATGATGACATCGGTGTATCCAGAGGAAGCTGCGGAGTTAGCTCTGTCCAGTGGTCATACGGCAGAAGGATAAACTATCTCGAGAGACTGAAAGAGAACATCGGAAACAGATGGGATGTCACGGAATATGATATTGCCGAGACAGACCTGGAGATGGTCCTGTATGAACTGGAACCCGGGAGAAGATACTATAACGCTGTGACTGAAGCGGCAGGGGATGATGCGGATGCGGAAGTCTATGCGGAAGCTTTTTGCGATTATTATTTTAAGCCGAAAAACGCGGACCTTAATATGTCCGGAAAGGGTGAGTCCTGCAAAAACAGAAGAGCAGCTGCAAAGGATCTTTGGAAGATCTTTAACTCGGAAGAGATGGTATATAAAACCATTACATTTTCCTTTTAATCCTGTATGAAATCATTTTTTTTAAAGGTAATAAATTCCATAAAAGAATGGATCAAAGCCCTTCCGGGGAGGCTTGGAGCATTTGCTTTAAAACAGCTTAAGCTCTTTCCAGGAAGATTTAAAAAGGGAATGAAAGCCTTCGGCGCCTTTTGCTTTAAGTATGCTGCTTTCATAGCTATCGCACTTGGGGCCATACTAGTGACTGGTTTAATTCTCTTGATCCCGTTAAAGATTTTTTACCGGGACAGGCTCTTTTTAAATACCTGGGTTAATTCCGATTATTGCGCAGGATATGACAGGGCCGGGCTGATCGAGAGGTGTTCCGAGAAACTTCCGGGGACAAAGATAACGATAGTTCTGGAAGGCGGTATCACTGAGATAAAGGCCATTGATTACATCAGTGAATTTGATTATACGGGAGTGGTAAACAGCCTGTTTGAGATACAGGATGATACTCCCTTTTACAGATCCTTTTCCAAAAAGCGTTATCATCTGGCTCCGGATATGCTCATAAAGCCGGAACTTAACGAACTCTGGGAAAAACTTACAAAGACAAATAACGAAACAGACTATAGCTACTATTTTTCAGCGCAGAAGGGTTGTTACGTGTTCAGGGATTCCCTGACCCATGTGTTTGATAAAGATAAAGCCTATGAAAGATTTCTTGAAGCCTTTATGAATCTGGATGAGGAGATAGATCTGACGGGCGAAGAGTATTTTTATGATGCGGAACCCAGTGATAAGCAGGCTGAGAGAATAGCTGAATTTGAAAAGATAGACAGGTTTCAGAACGCAGGTATCACCTACGATATGGGAGATGAGAGAATTGTCATTTCACCAAAGCAGATGTGCAGCGTTCTAAAGCTTGATAAGGGATATCCAATGGTTAATGAGATGGGCAGCTTTGTCATCGATGAGGAAAAGATTTCAGAACTTGCCGAGTCCATCTTTGAGCCATACAATACCATAGCAAAGGACAGAGAGTTTGAAACGATTTCGGGTAAAAAGATCCTGACCAGCTCGGAGGATTACGGAACGGAGATCAACATGACGGCAGAGGATAATTACCTCAAGTATGCTCTGAGGAGAGCCGTTTCCGGAGATGATAACATACCTGAAAGAGTACCTGTCTATAACCTGACTGCAAACAACAGAGGTCTTAACGATATCGGATATGATTACATAGAGGTGGACAAGGAAGCGCAGAAGCTCTACCTTGTTTCCGGGGGAGAATGTATTCTTGAGACGGATATTACTACCGGAAGGGAAGGATATGAGACGCCCTCGGGATTATTTTCCGTTAGTGATATGCAACGGGACAGGTTTTTGATACAATACAATTACAGTGTGTACGTAGAATACGAGATCAAACTTTCTAACGGTATTTATATCACTGATGCAATGTGGAGGGATGATCTTGAAGAGAATGACGAAGGCACCGTGGGAAGTTTTGGAAATATAGAGCTGGACACTGAATCCGCCAAAGCAGTATATGAGGCCATAGATGAAGGTGTGCCCGTGATCGTATACGGCAAGAACGAGATGATCTGACGTGAAAAGATTTAAAGTAATATTTTGAAAATATTTATTGGGAAGAAAGGAAAAAGAGTATGAAACTATTATTCTATGCAGCAAAGATCTACGACAAAAAGTCTTTTGGTCCGGTTAACGAGAACTATCCGGAGATTGAGATCGATTATATCGATCATGAACTGGAACCCAGAACAGCTTCACTTGCCAACGGTTATGATGCGATCTGTGCATTTGTAAGTGCGAATGTGGGAGCTGAAACACTCCAGATCCTTCATGAGGGCGGTGTAAAGTATGTGCTTATGAGATGCGCCGGCTTTAACAATGTTGATGTGGAAAAGGCAAAGGAATTGGGTATCATCGTTAAGAGAGTACCGGGATATTCACCCGAATCCGTTGCCGAGCTGGCAATGGGACTTGCTCTTGCTGTAAACAGAAGACTTTACAAGGCTTACAACAAGGTACGTGAGAATGATTACACTTTGAAGGGACTCCGCGGAGTAAACTTCTATCAGAAGACTGCCGGTATCGTAGGTACCGGAAAGATCGGCGCCGCAATGTGCCGTATCTGCAGAGGCTTCGGAATGAAGGTCATCGCTTATGATGTATATGAGAATCCTTCTTTAAAGGATTTCGTTGAATATGTTTCTCTGGATGAACTCCTTGAAAAGAGTGATCTCATCTCACTTCATTGCCCTCTCATGGACAATACCTATCATATGATCAATCTTGAGACCATCAAGAAGATGAAGGACGGTGTTATCCTGGTGAATACTTCCAGAGGTGCTCTGGTAGATACCGATCAGCTTATCGAGGGAATCCGTCTTAACAAGTTCCTGGGAGTAGGTCTTGATGTATATGAGGAAGAGACCGGAAACGTTTATGAGGACCGCTCCGACGAGATCATGAAGAATTCTGTTACGGCAAGACTTCTTTCTTTCCCCAATGTAATGATCACATCACATCAGGGCTTTTACACCAAGGAGGCTCTTGCTTCCATAGCTGATACCACTCTTCAGAATCTCATGGATGCAGCAAACGGTGTTCACAACGGCAACGATATAGCCTGATTTAGAATATGAAAAAGAATATTACATTGCTACATGCAAATGATCTGCATGGTCAACTGTATTTTACGGTTGATGAAAACTATATGATCAGCGGAGGTATTTCCCTTCTTTCCGGTTACGTTAAAAAGACCCGGGAAGAAGGGCCGACCTTCTTCGGCATTTGCGGCGATATCCTGCAGGAGGATATTTGGGGAAGTGATTATAAGGGCACCAATACGGTGGAACTTATCAATCATATCAGCCCTGATGCCATATCCTTGGGTAATCACGAACTGGACTACGGTATCGCACATCTTTTGATCTTTAAGGAGTGCATTGAGGCACCCACTCTTTGTGCAAACGTGGTCATATCTTATCTTGGAAAAAAGCTGTTTAAGCCCAGTCTTGTTGTGGATGTAGGCGGCGTAAAGATGCTTATGATCGGCGTGCTTCCCAAGGCATTTTTCAACAAGATAATGTCGGATGAATTCTGTAGAAATTCCCTTTCCTTTACCGATACATATGTGGCGATCCGTCAAGAGATAGAGGCCCACAAAAACGAGCATATTGACCTGGTGGTATTGATGTCTCATTTCGGAATAGACGGAGACAGAACTCTGGCTGAGAATATGCCTGAGGATATTCAGGTTGATCTGATACTGGGAGGCCATTCTCACATCGATATGGACGAGGCTGAGGTGATAAACAATATTCCTATCGCACAGTCAAGCTACGGAACCACCCACATCGGAAGATTTGATATCACCGTGGATACGGAAAAAGGCGGTATCGACAGCTGGACGTGGAAGAGGGTAAAACTCACGGAAGAAGTTGGTCCCTTTGACACCGGCGTGGATGAGCTGGCGGATAAAATAGTATTTAAGAAAAAACCTCAGCTTGACAATGAACTGATATGCCGATTTGAGGACTGCTTTGAGCATAAGAGCAGGGTCCTTGAATCTCAATTGGGAGATATAATCGCTGACTCCTTTGCAGACATTTATCCCATAGATATGGCGATAATCCAGTCCGGATCGCTTCGAAGAACTGAGTGCGGACCGGATGTTACCGAAAAGGATTTCAAAGAATTATATCCCTTTGACGACCGATTTGTGATAGCGGAAATGACCGGTAAAGAGATCAAGTCGGCGTTTGATTATCTGTTCAGTTTAAAGCTTGACGGCTCTGTAATGAACGGAACGTTCCAGTACAGCAGAGGCTTCAGACTTGTGGTTGATGCACAGGACTGCTGGAAGAAGGGATGCCGTGTTGAGGAACTTTCCCTTAATGGAGAGCCCTTTGAAGATGATCGCGTATACCGCATAGGTATGACAAAGAACTGTGCGAACAGTACTTTCAGGTATTTCTCAATAGTACTGAAACCGGAGAATATGAGGACGGTTTCGCTTTCCACATATTCGGATCTGGCCAAGCATTTTCTGGAATCTGACGAGAGGATCAAAGCTCCTGAAAAGAACAGATTCATTATGAAGAATTTTGAAGGATGATCAAGAACTGACAGAAAAAACAAAAGGAAGGCAGGACAGAATGCATGCTTATAGAGCCTTATGACGGAACACCGGGACTTATAGGTCTGGTAAACGAAGACAATATAGATGTTTTCGGGACACTGTTATTACAGGATGTCCGCGATGATATTAATAACGGGCTTCCCGTAATATGCCTCGGATGGATGGTTGATGAGAAGGCCGCGGGAGCTGTTTCCGGAACTGTTTCGGAGGATGTTTTTCAGATAAACTCATTATATGTGGCACCCGGATATCGAAAAATGGGTGGTGGGAATTTTTTACTGGAGAGTATTGAGGGCCTCGTTTCAGATTATGTCGGGAATATCGGTATCCGCTTTGCATCAACCGGAGAGGAAGCCGGTTTATTGGAAGTATTTTTAGATCATCGGGGATACAGATCTGAGATCTTAGAAGACCAGATGTATGTAACCACTTTGGCAGATGCTGAAGTGGAGAGGGAGTTTTCAAGGGATGACGAGATCGTAGGAGAGAGCTTCGCCGATACATCCGAAAGACTGCTAAAAAAGATCACAAAGCAGACAGATGTGTTAAAGCAGCCACTGCCGAACGGAGGTCTTTTGGGACCTGATGTGGATCGCGAAATAAGCCGCTTTTACGGAGATGAAGACAAATATCTGTTTGTTGCGGTGGAAAAGGGACAGGATGACAGTCTGGTGCTGTCATCGGTGGTTAATCACACCAATAATCCTGTTAAGCTTTTGAATATGTTAAGAGATGTTTTGGCATCTGCGCGTTATATTTATCCGGCTCAGACCAGAGTATATATACCGGTTGTGACCAATGTTTCAAAAAAACTGGTTCTCAATCTGATACCGGGGGCAAAACCTGTAACTCGTTATTATACTAAACAGCTTTAATCTAGGAGGAGACATATGCAACCTGAATCTCTTGCACAACTTAAGAAGAAAAGTGAAACACTCACCGGAGAAAAGTTTGTGGAATCTTTGACACAGACTGCAATGACTATGGCTGTACAACAGCAGGAGCAGGGAGAAACCGACGCAACTGTACAGGATGTGAGAAAGACATACTCGCTGCTTTCAAGTATAAAGGAAAGGTTTTCGCCTGCAGCGGCAAAGGATCACGCAGATGGTACGCCTGATCAGCCTATTGCCGCAAAGAAGCAGACATACAAGGAACGTAAAGAGGAGAAGAGAAAGGCTGAAGAAAAGGCTGCAAAGGAGGCTGAAATAGTTCAGCGGGTAAGCCGGGAAGCAGGTGGGCCGGTTGGTATCGAGACATATCACATAAGAACATCACTTCTTGATCTGTATGGAAAACAGGCAAATTCCGCTGCTTATTTCGAAAACGACGAGGCTAGGGAATTGATACATCAGCATCATGTTGATTTTCGTGTCTTACATTCATTCCTTAACGGATATAAAAAGAAAGAGGACGGAGAGCCTGCTACAGAAGAAGATGCCAGAAAAATGCAGGAAGACAGGACCTTTATAGACGATTACATTAGCGGGGATCTGGAGAGAAGGCGTCCACATCTGGAACGTATTACAAACGAATTGTTAAGTGCGCAGATCACAGCAGACATGTTTTCAAAGGAATATGTATCGCAACACGCTGCAGATATGAAAGTATTATTTGACAGAATGGTATACTTTGAAAACATGAGACACGATCCGATAAACGCTCCGTTTTTTGAACAGCTTGAACCGTTGCAAAAAGAGTTGATCGAGTATAGAATAGATAACCTTTATAGAGAGTGCGGATCTCTTTTGACCACAGTATGTATGGGAGAGTGCGTAATGTTAAGCAGCGGTGAATATATGGATGAACCGCAGAGCGCAAGAAAGAATGCCGCAGTTTTGTTACCCGGTTTATATAATTCACTTATTAACAAACTAAGTGAGAGCAAACTTAAGGAAGCGCAGCTTTTTGAGAAATATCAGGCAGCTGCCCTCAGAAAATCTATGGAAAAGGGTAAACCTGAGGTGCCTGACCTTAGCGGTAAAATGGATGAGGCATCGATGCAAAGATTTAGGGATGCTTTTGGAAACGGTCAAGATGGCAAAACTCTCGATGAGTCGAATAAGGCATACAGAGAGGCTAAAAGAAAAGCTTTGGAGGCAAATCCCGAACATCCGAAAATATCCACAGCAAGTGCTAAACTGAAACTTGGTCTCAGAACGGACGTAAATGAAGCTTCCAAAGCTAACAAGGCTCTTCGCGGTACTCTTATGAATGCCATGGATGATGAGTTGTTTGCACTGTTCGTTTCCATGTATGATGATAAGACAGACTTTAGTTCGATGCTGCCTTTGCAGACGGATCTTTCGCTTGTAAAATTCGGATCTCCTGCACGCATTCATTTTGGCGGAGGCATGGAGGCAGTTTCCAAGACAATACTTGAAATGGTGGAAAAGCACTTGGAAACAGATGCTTTTATTGATTATTACAAGGCTAGCTATGATGCGTACGGAAGTGCGGAATTCCTGGAAAATTCAGTGGAAAATTTTGTTGCATTTGTGACCCAATCTGTATTGAATAATCTGTTGGTGGGATTGAATCGAAGATTTGGTCATCATATTCAGTCCGTCGAAGGACAGGATGGTTCACATCCCTCTTCGGATTTTGTTACCAATGCCACTCAAAATGTACTGGGAATATGTCGATTGGTTGAAATAAAAGACGAACCGGAGATAGCAGAATTGTTGGCCAATAACCCCATGATGACAGAACTTACGGAACAATACAGTGCTATTGTGGCGAAACTTACATCCAAGCTGGCACCCCATATACAAAAATAAAATCAGGAATATAAAAAAGGATAGGTCTTGACGACTTATCCTTTTCTTCTTAAAATAATAAAAGCTGATGACGGGAATCGGACCCGTGACCTCCGCCTTACCAAGGCGACGCTCTACCGACTGAGCCACATCAGCTTGCGTTGCTTTTTTCGCAACCGACGTTTATAATATCAAATGACAGAAAGAATGTCAACAGAAATTTTTTAAAATATTTGAATTATTTTTTTTAGACCGGAGTATATTTAATTGTGAGTTTCGTGCAGATTAATTTTCTATTTATTTTTCTGCCCGTTTATATATTAGCTTTAAGAGTATTACCCATAAAATTTCAGAAGATCCTTCTTATTTTGGGAGGTTTACTTTTCTATGCGTTCGGGCAGAAGAGTCTTGTAGTACTGTTGGGAGTGAGTGTAGCCCTCAATTTTGGGCTTCACAGATGGATTTCCTACGTTAAAAACAAAATACCCCTTTTAATAGTGACGGTGGGCATAAATGCCGGCCTTTTAGTGTTATGCAAAATTCTTGGATTTCTTCCTTTGGGAGTGAGCTTCTATACATTCCAGATCATCTCTATGCAGATCGATCTGAGAAACGAAAAGACCCGTATCGACGATTTCGCCGCAATGGCTCTCTATTTCCCCAAACTTGTTATGGGACCTTTGGTGAGGTACTCTGAATTTAAGGATAAATTCGAGGAGATGAAGACAAAGCGTCTGGTCACCCTTGCCGGAGTGGAAGAGGGACTGAAGCTTTTTACCGCAGGTATGTTCATGAAGGTGGTCATTGCGGACAATCTTGCCACCCTTTGGAACAGCATAAATGTGGCAGGTTCTCACGGTATCACCACCTCTGTTGCGTGGCTTGGGGCTGTGACGTATACAATAGAGCTTTATCTTGATTTCTGGGGATATTCGCTCATGGCAGTGGCTCTGGGAAAAATGACCGGAATGCCCGTACCGGAGAATTTTAATGAACCCTATTCATCCATGTCCGTGGGAGAATTCTGGAGAAGATGGCACATCACTCTGGGGGCGTGGTTCAGGGATTATGTCTTCATACCACTTGGAGGAAGCAAAAAGGGCACCTTCAGAAATATTTTAAACCTTCTGATCGTATGGATACTCACAGGTATCTGGCACGGATGGGGAATTAATTTCCTTGTGTGGAGCGGGATTCTTTTCACATTTATTGTGCTCGAAAAGTTTACACCCCTGGGAAAGATCACAAAGATAAAGGGGCTGGGAAATGTATATCTGATCCTTGTGATAGTTCTTAGCTGGGTTGCTTTTGCGATAAAGTCTCCTCAGGAGCTTTTGGACTATGCAAAGTGTCTCTTCGGAATTCCAGTAGAGAACGCATCACCTGCCAGAACCCAGTTTATCAGATATATCAGGACATACTGGTATCTGATCGCAGGTGGGCTGTTCATGATGACTCCCCTCCCGAGAAAGCTATGGACTAAGTTTTCCGGTAAATGGTGGATGAATATACTGGCATTTGCTATGTTTGCTCTTTCCGTTTACTTTATTCATAAGGGAATGGGAAATAACTTCATGTATTATGCTTTCTAAGCTTAAAAGATCCGCTAAAAAAGATTTTT
>CACXGM010000078.1 GCA_902767075.1 uncultured Lachnospiraceae bacterium | reverse complement strand
GTTCAGATTGTAGTCCAGGACCACATACTTATAGTCCTTTTCCAGCTCGGCATTCAGAGCATCCGCATCCTTTATTTCCTTGCAGGTGGTGCTGTTATATGCAAACCCCGGATACTTGTTTCTGAGATAATCCTCCAATATCGGAGAAAAAACAATAACCTCATTCATCCCGTTATTTGCACAATCCATGCAGAAATTACAATAGGGATCCTTCACTTCCTCCGCTGTTACAATGGGGCTCGTGTAGGTATATCTGATGGGTACCCCCGTATCGTTTATGGACTTGATGACTCTTTTTATAAATCCTGCATCGCATTGATCATTGTTTGAAAATCTTCCGCCATTCCAGAGGGAAATAGGGAAATCTCCGAAGCATGATGCGATCTCCACACCTTCCCTGAAAAAATCGGGATACTGCTTTACCGCATTGATCCAAAACATGTTCAGCGGGAAATTATATCTTAGTCCCGGCAAATGAAATCTGGCTTTAACTGACATCTTTTTTCCTTTCCGTTTTTACTCGGGTTTCGAAATGATTATCTGTCCGTCCTTCACAAATACTTTAACCTTATTATCATCAAGAGAAAGTTCGGAGATCATATCCTGAGGGAGCTGAAGTCTTCCCACCTTGTCAAGTACCGCGTACTCATCCTGGGTATCCTCGCTTCTCCAGTCGATATCCGTCTCCTTTATTCTGTCCTGATATGCTTCCTTCAGCACACGCTCGGAACTGATCTTTCCGTCCCTGATGGCAACTACTCTCTTAACCTTTTTTGAAAGAGCGGTATCGTGAGTAACGATCAGTATGGTCTGTCCTCTCCTGTTAAGCTCCGTAAATACATCAAAAATATAATTTGCTGTCTTTGTATCTACGCTGCCTGTGGGCTCATCCGCCAAAAGAAGCTTGGGTGAATTGGCAAGAGCGATGGCAATGGCAATTCTTTGCTGTTCACCACCGGAGAGCATGTTCATACGGCTATACTTTTTATGGCTCATTCCCACAAGCTCTAATAGTTCGATAGCCTTGTCATGCTTCTTCTTTGTGGAAGAAAGGTGCATAGGCATCATAACATTTTCCAGTGCGGAAAGGAAGGGGAGCATATTTCTTCCGTTGTTCTGCCATACAAATCCTACCGTATCCCTCTTATATTTTACCAGTTCTTTCTCCGTCATGGTAAAAAGATTGCTTCCCGCAACAAAAAGCGATCCTGCGCTGGGTCTGTCCAGACCGCCGATCATATTCAGGAAGGTGGATTTACCGGAGCCGCTGTTTCCGATGATAGCGGTCAGTTCTCCCGCATCCACCGTAAGGTCCAGACCCTGCAGAGCCAGAACCTCTGTCTCTTTTGTTTTATAGATCTTTACAAGGTTATCGGCCTTGATCATGACCTGTTTTTCTTCTGTATTCTCAGTTGCTTTCGACTTCTCTTCTGCCATCGATTCGTTCTCCGTTTTCAAGTTCTATCAGGAAATCGGCCGCACCCATAAGCCCCACATCATGTGTGGTCATGAGGATGCTTATTCCCTCCTCCTTACTCATTTCGGCAAAGAGCTGTGCTACTCTTGCCGCCATGGCACTGTCAAGCTCCGCAGTAGGCTCATCCGCCAATATCAGTCTCGGTCTGTGAGCAAGAGCACGCGCTATCGCAACTCTCTGTTGCTCACCTCCCGACATCTCCGCAGGCATATGAGTCATACGGTTCCCGAGGCCTACAAGCTTTAGGCACTCTTCGATACGCTTATCTCTTTCTTTTCCCGGCTTGATACCGGCCATTCTCATGGAGAATTCAACATTCTGGAAAGCATTGAGTGAAGGGATCAGTGAGACGGACTGGAATACGAATCCCATCTTTGTCCTTCTCATATTCTCTTTCTCGTAATCAGACAGCTTTGAAACATCCACGCCGTCTATTTTAACTGTTCCGTTTGTAGGTTTATCGAGGGTACATATAATGTTTAAGAGGGTTGTTTTTCCCGATCCGGAACGACCTTTCAGGATAACAAATTTTCCCTCGGGTATCTCTGCATTTATATTACGCAGTGCCCAGAACTCGCCTCCCGGTACCGGGAAGCATCTGGATACACCCTCGACTTCAATTACATTGTTTGCCATAAATCTTTGCCTTACTCCTCGCCAAGTTTAAGTGCCTTGGTAACATTCATTCTAAAGAGCATAACAGTGAGTGTTACGAGACATACTGTCATCATTCCGGTGATCACCGCGATAAGTCTAACGGTGTCCATATCGTTTGTAATAAGCAAAAGCGGTAAAACCTGGGTGGTGGAAGCGTATGCCTTCTGAAGCATGGGTACAAAAAGTACCGATGTCAGCTTACCGATCCCGAATCCCGCAGCTATGGAGAAGAATCCACAGAATACCTGCTCATTGATAAGCATATGGAAAAGCTCTCCTTTGTGGAAACCGGATGCTCTGAGTACACCGAAGACCAGCTCTCTCTCTTTCAGTGCCATTATCCAGTAGATCAGATAACCGACGCCGCAAAGAAGCAGTGTTACCACAAATCCAAGAGTCAGGATTCCGTTGGTT
>CACXGM010000077.1 GCA_902767075.1 uncultured Lachnospiraceae bacterium | reverse complement strand
GCAACGCTGACGCTGGATTTCTTGTATCCAAGCTCATTTGCTATATCAACAGATCGCACAACGGGCTTGACCTCGCTGAGCATAAGTATTGTTTCCAAGTAATCTTCCGATGATTCATTGTTTTTCATGATTACCGCGATCTCCTTGTAGTGATGCTTAAAACATACGTATAGTCTAACATAACTCGAGTTAGATTACAATAACCTTAAAAATTCTTTAGCATTTCTTTACGCTTTATTTATCATTATATCAAGATTTTTTAAAGCATTAATACTTCTTCAGGCATTAATACTTCTTCCAGCATGCGGGCTTTAAAATGATCAGCATGGGGAATATCTCAAGTCGTCCCGCAAGCATATCAAATATAAGAACGATCTTTGAGAAATTGCTGAATATTGAGTAATTTCCCGTGGGACCCACTTTTCCGAGACCCGGTCCGATATTGTTCAGCATTGCCACTACACTGGTGAAATTGCTGGTAAAATCGATATTATCCACCGATATGAGCAGCAGTGACAATAGCATGATAAAGAAATAAGAAGCAAGATAAACATTGGTTGCTCTGACTGTTTCGTGCTCCACAACATGCCCGTCCATATGTATCTTTTTCACCTGACGGGGATGGACCATGGTGGACAGCTCTTTAAAAATGGTCTTGCCCATAATGAGCCATCTTGATATCTTCATACCGCCGCCGGTACTGCCGGAACAGGCTCCGCAGAACATAAGTATCACCAATATAGTCTTTGAAAGAGAGGGCCACAGGTCAAAGTCCGCAGTGGAGAATCCTGTGGTGGTGATGATGGACCCCACCTGAAAGGCGGCATGCCTGACGGAATCGCCGATGGCGGGATAGATCCCGTGGATATTCCAGGCAATGATACCGGTGCTGACCAGAATGATACCGATGTACCATTTAACCTCGGATATGGAAAATGCATCCTTAAACTGTCGCCTCAGCAGACAGAAGTATACGGAATAGTTGATACCGCTGAGGATCATAAATACGGTGATGGCCCACTGTATGGCGGGAGAGTAGGAACTGATGCTGGAATTCAGGATCCCGTAGCCTCCGGTTCCCACGGTTCCGAAGATAGTGGTGATGGCATCAAAGAATTTCATACCGCAGATCATATATACGATGCAGCCTAAAACTGTGATACCAAGATATATGGCATAGAGGATCTTTGCCGTATTCTGGACCCGGGGCACCAGCTTTCCCACGGCGGGACCGGTACTTTCGGCGCGCATGAGATTAATGGAGTAGCCGCCCATAATAGGGAAGATCGCCATTATGAATACGAATACACCCATACCGCCGATCCAGTGTGTAAACGATCTCCAGAACAGGCTTACGTGGGAGAGTGCCTCCACATCATTTAATATGCTTCCTCCGGTGGTGGTAAAGCCGGAAACTGATTCAAAGAGAGCATCTATATAATTGGGGATCTCACCGGTAGCGGTAAAGGGAAGAGCTCCCACTGCACTCATGGCGATCCATCCGATGGCGACGGTGGCAAAGCCTTCGCGGGTATAGAGATCCTTTGTCTTCGGCTTTTTAAGTTTGATCAGCATTCCCACAAGAAAGCTTGCGAGAGCGGTGACGATGTAAATAAATGATTTATCGGCTTCTCCGTAGAAGAATCCTACAATCGCAGGCTGAAGCATAAATGCAGCCTCTATCTGGAGGATCCAGCCGATAATATACGTAACCATTGTAAAGTTCATTGTTTTTTCCTGCTTTTTTCTCAGTCCTTATTTCAGGATATCTTTTATGTCAGTCATTCCCTGATGCTTCATTACCAGTACAACATAGTCGCCCACTTTGATCTCATCCTGACCGGTGGGGAATATAACCTGACTTCCGCGGGTGATGGAGCAGATGTTGATCCCATCCTTGAGCTTGGAACTGAGCTGGGCGATGGGAATATCCGTAACCCCGGAGGATTCCTTTATGTAGAATTCCAGGGCCTCCGCCTTACCGTCCTCCAGTCTGTAGAGGTTTTCCACGTTGCTTCCGAGAGAATAGTCCATGGATCTGGCGTATCTCAGGATCAGGTTTGCGGTTAAGAGTCTGGGGAATATAGTGGTATCCACCTTGATGTCTCCCAGCAGTGAATTAAAGTTGATCCTGTTTATCTTACAGATGGACTTGGTCTTGCTGAGCCTGCCTGCCAGGAGGGAGAGGAGGATGTTCTCCTCGTCCAGTCCGGTGAGCGCTACGAAGCCGTCGGCATTTTCAAGTCCTTCCTGAAGAAGCAGCTTTTCGTCCGTTCCGTCGCCGTTTATTATCACTGCTTCGGGAAGCTTTTCTGAGAGCTCTCCGCAGACTTTTTCGTCCAACTCGATGATCTTTGTGTTTATACCCGCAGCCAGAAGCCTCTTGGCGAGATAGTAGGAAATGGTTCCGCCTCCCACCATCATCGCTGTGCGGGTCCTGCCGGAGGTAAGACCTATCTTTCTGAAAAACATAGTGGCTGTCTTCGCTGTGGCTGCCACTGATGCGAT
>CACXGM010000076.1 GCA_902767075.1 uncultured Lachnospiraceae bacterium | reverse complement strand
TGAAGCAGACTTTTAAGAATAAGGGATATCTCTTCAGTTTCATTTTCATGATCGTTATGATGGGACTTATGGGACCTATCTCTACTTTAAGTGCTTCATCTTCGGAAAAGGCAATACAGAATACCGAAGCCATCAATTCCGAAAATGAAGCTACGGAAATAATCATTGCAGATGATACTGATGTAAGTTTGGATCTAAATGATCTTGAAAGTCTTAATAAAACTTCTTTTAAAGATGTCCCCATCAGTATGTATAACGACACTGATATGATCTCCGGACTGAGTGATACAGAGATAGGTATTGCTATAGAGAAAGACGATGACGGTTATATTGTAAGAGGAGTGGTCTCGGATAATTCAAAGATCACGTCCCTTCAGCTGGATGCGCTGACAAAAGAAATCTATAGGATTTTTGATGATGTAAGAAAACAATCGATCCTGACAGAAGAGCAATATGAGCTGGTGACCGGCGGTATCAGTACAGGATCGGTTCTGTCTGAACAGGATTATTTTGACAAGATCCAGGCAAAGACGCCTTCCTCACAGGTTACTATTTTATCCACTGTTTTTTCAATTATCTTAATGGTACTTGTTTCCATGACTGTATCCTACGTGATCACTTCGGTTATGGAGGAGAAGACATCTAAACTGGTAGAAAACCTTCTGGTAAGCGTCAGACCCCTTGCTTTGATCATGGGAAAGATCTTCGCCATGATGGTTTATGTGGTGCTTATGCTGTTTTGCGCGGGCATTGCTTCCGGCATATCTTCTGCGGTGACAGGAAGCTTTGTAAAATCTGAAGCAGCGGTTGAAATGAGCGAACACGTTGATTTTACCATGCTCTTTGGTTTAAGCCCCTGGAAGATTTTGATCCTGCTGCTTTCAATGGTACTGACATATCTCATGTTCTCTATTATGGCGGGAATCATGGGAAGCGCATGTACCAAGGCTGAGGAAGTCGGTCCTACGGTTATGATCATAAACATTTTAGGCATTGCCGGATATGTTGCAGCTATCCTTGTTTCAAATTTCGACAACAAGATGATGTATTACATCTTTTCCGTCGTGCCCTTTATATCATCCTACATCGGACCCGTCAGCTTTATATGCGGACGCATTCCTTTCTGGATATACTTTATAGGATTGGCGCTTCAGATAATGCTGATCATTTTCCTGTTTATGCTCTGTGCTAAAGTCTACAGAAAACTGATAGTCAACGACAGCAAGAAGCTTAGATTAGGGGAGATACTGAAACTGGCAGGAGAGGGGGAAGCGTAAATGTTTAAGAATTTTGATAAAGTATTTAAGTTTTCCTTTAAGAACCAGGCAGGAACCAATGGTTATAAAGTACTGACTGTTATATTGGGTATCCTCATGCTTGTTCTTCCGCCTGTGATCATGATGATCGTCGGCTATTCAATGAACCATGATAAAGCTCTGGAGCCCTGCGATGCGGAAACAATCTACGTTGCAAACAATACCGCAGCGGATCAGGCATTTTTTGACAGTCTGGGGAACGTATCACCGGAGGAATATAAGAACATAAAATATGTTCTCTTCGAAGATTTTGATAAGGCACTTGAGGCCTCAAAAGCCGATCCTAAAAGCTTTGTTTTAAAGCTTAGTTCTGAAAACGGATTGAAAGCGAATATCATTATTCCGGAAGAAAGCATGATCAAAAAGAATCGTGCTAAGAATTATCTTAAATTCATAGACAGGAATGCACAGATTTTTTCTATGGGATTGGCCGGAGTGAATGCTGAAGAAGCCGATACCTTATCCGTATCTGTGGATTACAAGACATACACTGAATCAGGCTTTATGAAGGATATATCCATGGATGAGGATGCCGGCAGAAAAGAAGCCATGATGAGAGAACAGGTTATGAAGGTGGTTGGATATGTTGTTCCTTATTCAACAATACTCCTTCTTTATTTCGTTCTTCTGTCATATGGAAACAGCTTATCACAGTCCGTTGTAATGGAGAAGGAATCCAAACTCATGGATACCATGCTCATATCTGTCAGACCAGAATCACTGATCTTCGGTAAACTGATAGCCACTATAGCATCGGTTATGCTGCAGATATTGATCTGGGTATTATGCCTGATAGCCGGATTTACCTGCGGAAATATACTTGCAAAGAGCTTCTATCCCGAGAGTCAGATGTATTTGACCGTATTCTTTGACGGGATGAAGCAGCTTAATGTATTCAGACCATGGAATATTGCTCTGGCTTTACTTTTCCTGCTACTTGGAACCATACTGTATCTGAGCCTTGCGGCCATTGCGGGTGCAATGTCGAGCAACAAAGAGGAAGTGTCAGGAAGAAGCACACTCTTTGTATTTCCAATGCTGATAAGCTTTCTCATTCTGATAGGTGCAGGAGGACTCAGCACATCCACGGTAAAGACATGGATGCTGATATTCCCCTTTACCGGTACTCTGGTAATGCCTTCAAATGTAATGCTTGGAACGGTATCACCTATTGTGGTAATTGCTTCCCTCATATTCTTTGTGGCTTTATCACTGTTACTTATAATCGTGGCAGGAAAAGTCTACAAGATGATGTCTCTTTATAAGGGAAACAAGATGCCCATAGGAGAGATATTGAAAAAGTCCTTTGAAAAGAAGTAAGATCAAGGTTTTTGCCTAGATTTTGCGTATAATCGTTTGCAATACCACTAAATATATGGTATACTAAATCGGTGTGAACAAATGTTCATACCGATTTTTTGTTAGGAGATTTATAGGCAGATATTATGGCAAAAGAAGTTTATGACGCATCGAGCATAACTGTCCTTGAGGGACTGGAGGCTGTCAGGGTCCGCCCCGGAATGTACATCGGTTCCGTTACCACAAAGGGCTTAAACCATCTTGTTTATGAGATAGTGGATAACTCTGTAGATGAGCATCTTGCCGGACACTGCGACAAGATATATGTCACTTTGGAAAAGGATGGTTCCGCCACTGTATCAGATAACGGACGCGGTATTCCGGTTGGCATGCACGAAAAAGGTATCAGCGCCGAGAGACTTGTTTTCACAACACTTCACGCCGGCGGTAAATTCGATAACAGTGCATATAAGACCAGCGGTGGTCTGCACGGTGTGGGTTCTTCGGTTGTAAATGCACTTTCCAAGCATCTTACAGTCACAGTTAAGACAGGCGGCGAGATTTATAAGGATTCATATGAGAGAGGTATTCCCACCACGGAGCTGGTAAAGGGATTACTTCCTGTTGTCGGAAAAACAAGAGAACACGGCACCACCATCAATTTCCTGCCGGATGATGAGATCTTTGACCGTACCAGATTTGCAGAGGCGGATATCAAGAATCGTCTCCATGATACCGCATATCTTAACCCGGAACTCACTATATATTACAAGGATCTGAGAGGAGAGACTCCCGAGGAGATCACTTTCCATGAGCCCGATGGCATTTCAGGCTTTATCCGTCATATGAACGCAAACAATGAGACGGTTACAGATGTATGTTATTTCTCCGGCGAATTTGAAGGGATATTTGTTGAATGTGCATTCCAGTATGTGAATGAATTCCACGAAAATGTGCTGGGATTTTGTAATAATATATACAACTCCGAAGGAGGAACTCATCTTACCGGATTCAAATCACAGTTTACGACGATCATCAATTCCTATGCTCATGAGCTTGGAGTGTTAAAAGAAAAGGATACAAATTTCACCGGAGCTGATGTGAGGAACGGTATGACTGCGGTTCTCAGTATCAAACATCCGGACCCGAGATTTGAAGGACAGACAAAGACAAAGCTGGATAATCAGGATGCCGCAAAGGCCGTATCCAAGGTCACTTCCGATGAGGTTACCAGATTTTTTGACAGAAATCTTGATACTCTTAAAAACATAATAGGATGTGCGGAAAAGGCTGCAAAGATCCGTAAAACCGAGGAAAAAGCGAAAACAAATATGCTCACAAAGCAGAAGTTTTCCTTTGATTCCAACGGAAAACTTGCAAATTGTATTTCCAAAGAGGCAGATAAGTGTGAAATCTTTATAGTAGAGGGAGATTCTGCAGGCGGATCTGCAAAAATGGCCAGGGATCGTAACTACCAGGCGATCCTTCCCATCAGAGGTAAAATACTCAATGTTGAGAAAGCTTCCATGGACAAGGTGCTGGCAAATGCAGAGATCAAGACCATGATAAATGCTTTTGGCTGTGGTTTTTCGGAAGGCTACGGAAACGACTTTGATATCACAAAACTGCGCTATGACAAGATCATAATCATGGCCGATGCGGACGTGGACGGAGCTCATATTTCAACGCTTCTTCTCACTTTATTCTATCGTTTTATGCCACAGCTTATATTTGAAGGTCATGTTTATATTGCCATGCCTCCGCTTTACAAGGCCATTCCCTCAAGGGGACAGGAAGAGTATCTATACGATGATAAGGCTCTTGAAAAGTACAGAAAGACTCATAAGGGAGCCTTTACATTACAGAGGTACAAAGGTCTTGGCGAGATGGATGCAGAGCAGCTCTGGGAAACTACTCTCGATCCCGAGAGAAGACGTATGAAGCTTGTTGAAATAGAAGATGCCAGAGCGGCATCCGAAATGACAGAGCTTTTGATGGGAGCTGATGTTCCCCCCAGACGTGCATTTATCGTACAGCACGCAACAGACGCTTTACTTGATATTTAAATTTTCTATTTTGGAGTTCTTTGGAGAATATGGAAGATCGTATCATTAAAACAGAATATTCCGATGAAATGCAAAAATCCTTTGTGGATTATGCCATGAGCGTTATCGTGGCCCGAGCACTTCCCGATGTCAGGGATGGACTTAAGCCCGTTCAAAGACGTGTACTTTATGATATGAGCGAGCTTGGGATAAAATTTGATAATCCTTACAGAAAGAGCGCCCGTATAGTCGGAGATACCATGGGTAAATATCATCCCCACGGTGATTCATCCATTTATGAAGCCCTTGTTGTCATGGCACAGGATTTCAAGAAGGGCTTACCTCTTGTTGACGGACACGGAAACTTCGGAAATATCGAAGGTGACGGAGCCGCAGCAATGCGTTATACCGAGGCCAGATTACAGAAGATAACTCAGGAAGCGTTTCTGGCGGATCTTGATAAAGATATTGTGGATTTTGTACCCAACTTTGATGAGACCGAAAAGGAACCCTCCGTTCTTCCCGTTAAGATCCCGAATATACTTGTTAACGGTTCCGAAGGTATCGCCGTCGGAATGGCTACAAACATACCTCCTCATAATCTGGGCGAAGTCATAGAAGCCACAAAGGCATATATGAGAGATGAAAATATCTCCACTAAGGATCTGATGAAATATATCAAAGGACCCGACTTCCCCACGGGCGGTATTGTCACCAACAAGGATGAACTGCCGGATATTTATGAGAGTGGTGCCGGAAAGATAAAGATCAGAGGAAAGGTTGAGATTGAAAAGGCAAAGGGCGGTCATATCAATGTTGTGATCACTGAGATACCTTATACCATGATCGGTGCCAATATCGGAAAATTCCTTCAGGATATCGCTCAGCTTTCGGAAACAAAAAAGACACAGGATATTGTCGATATCTCAAATCAGTCTTCCAAGGAAGGCATACGTATTGTTATAGAACTTCGAAAAGACGCGGATGCAGAGAATTTCGTCAATCTTTTATACAAAAAGACCCATCTCGAGGATACCTTTGGCGTAAATATGCTGGCGATCAATAACGGCACGCCGGAGATCATGGGATTGAAACAGGTCATCAAGTCCTGCGTTGATTTTCAATATGAAGTAAATACCAGAAAGTATAATAACCTCCTTGAGAAGGAAAAAGAGCGCAAGGAGATACAGGAAGGTCTTATCAAAGCTGTCAATGTCATCGATCTGATCATAGAGATCTTGCGCGGATCAAAGGATCGTCAGATGGCAAAAGATTGCCTGACCACGGGTAAGACGGACGGTATCAATTTTAAGTCAAAAGAATCAAAGATAATGGCAGAGCAGCTTCAATTCACCGAAAAGCAGGCGAATGCCATCCTCGAGATGAGACTTTATAAATTGATCGGACTTGAGCTGGATGCTTTGATTAAAGAGCATGATGAGACTCTCGCCAATATCTATCGCTATGAAGATATTCTGGACCGTAAAGATTCCATGGCTTCCGTGATAATCAAAGAGCTGGATGAAATCAAAAAAGAGTTCTCCAAGCCCAGAAAGACTGTTATCGAAAACTGTGAAGAGGCTGTCTATAAGGAAAAAGAGTTCGAGGTAATGGATGTGTATTACCTTATGGATCGTTTCGGATATGCAAAGCTTATCGACAAGAATACCTACGAGAGAAACGTGGAAGCCTGCGAGAGCGAATTCAGATATTGTTTCATGATTAAGAACAACGGGCGTATTGCCATGTTCACCGAAGACGGACAGATGCATGTGATAAAAGCAATGGATCTTCCCATGTCAAAGCTTCGTGACAAAGGTACACCTGTTGATAATGTGACTAATTATAAATCAGAGGACGGTGCCATAGTTTATGTATGCGATATGGATGCCATGGTTCAGGGAAGACTTCTTTTTGCAACCAAGGGCGGACTGGTAAAGATCGTTCAGGGCCTTGAGTTTGAAACCATCAGAAAGACGATCGCATCAACAAAGCTTACCGATAAAGACGAAGTTGCTGCAATAGTGCCCGTTACCGATGAAAAGAACATAGTTATGAAATCCAGAAACGGATATTTCCTCAGGTTCCAGCTGGAAGAAATATCTCTTTTAAAGAAGGTTTCACAAGGTGTTCGAGGCATGAAGCTTGATTCAAAGGATCAGGTGGAAGAGGTTTATCTTACTAAGGCAGTAGATGATAAGTCTATTGAACACAACGGACATGGCCTGGTACTTAATACTGTTAAGCTTCAGAAACGTGATGCAAAGGGGACCAGGATCAAATAGAGGATGATAATATGAGAGTTATAGCGGGAACAGCCAGAAGTTTACCTCTTAAAACACCGGAAGGACTTGATACCAGACCTACGCAGGACCGCATCAAGGAGACGTTGTTTAATATTCTTCAAAACGATATACCGGAATGTGTATTTGTGGATATGTTTGCGGGCAGCGGCGGAATCGGGATAGAAGCTCTTAGCCGGGGCGCCAAAAAGGCATATTTCATTGATAACAGTCAGGCTGCCGGAGCTTGTATCACGGATAATCTTGCATTTACGAAACTTGATGACCGTGCTATAGTATTTAAGAGTGATGTAACTTCCGCAATGTTTAATATTTTCGAGAAACATGTAGATATTATCTTCATGGATCCGCCATATAAAAATGGCATCGAAAAGCAGGTACTGGAGCTGTTAAAGAGCGTTAAGTATTGCGACGAGGATACACTTATAATCATTGAAGCAGATCTTCATACAGATTTTTCCTATGTATCGGAAATGGGCTATGAGATCTCAAGAGAAAAAAATTACAAGAATAACAAGCATGTTTTCTTGTACAAAAAGAAGGTATGATTTATGAAGAGAGCGGTTTATCCCGGTAGTTTTGATCCCATGACCTTGGGACATCTGGATATTATCAAGAGAGCCTCGGAAATGTTTGATATTCTGATAGTTGCAGTTCTCAATAATAACCAAAAGAACCCATTGTTTTCGGTTGATGAGCGTGTTAAAATATTAAAGAAAGCCACAGAAGGCCTGCAGAATGTTCAGGTTGATTCTTTCAGCGGACTTTTGTGTGATTATGCGGCAAAAAATGATCTTCATGTTGCAGTCAGAGGGTTGCGGGCTGTTACTGATTTTGAATATGAACTTCAGCTTGCACAGACTAACAGAGTGCTTTCCGGCGGCAAGCTGGATACGATCTTTTTATCAACATCTTTGGAATACTCATATCTGAGCTCATCCGGAGTTAAAGAGATCGCTTATTTTGGCGGAGATATCAGCAAGACAGTACCGGATTATGTTGCCGATATGATCCATGAAAAATACAATAAGTAATATTTTTAAATAAATCTAACAGAAAGCATAGTGAGGAAAGATGGATAGTCAGATTTTTCAGGTTATTGATGAGATGGAGGAGTACATCAGCAATTGCAAAGGCAAATTCATGTCCTCCACAGAGATCATATGTAACAGAGACAAGATGGAGGAGTTTTTAAGAGATCTCAGAAGAAAAGCTCCCGAAGAGATCGATAAGTGCCGTAAGATCATTGCAAGACAGGAAGCCATCTATTCCGATGCGAAGGTCAGAGCACAGAAGCTTCTTGATGATTCCGCGGCTCAGTCGGAGAATCTTGTCAGCCAGAATGAAATCATGAAGAGAGCTTACGCGCAGGCGGATGAAGTTGTTGCCCTCGCGCAGAAGCAGGCCCAGAATACAGTGGATAGTGCCATTGTAGAGGCAAATGAGTATCGTAACGGTGCAGCTCAATATATGGAAGATGTTATGGTTTATCTGGAGAATTTCTTTGCAGCTTCCTCCAAAGAGATAAACGATAATTATACAAAGCTTCTTAATTCCATTAACAGCTATGCTGAGAGGATTCATGAAGATCATTTATCACTTCATCAGGAAGAATCAGAAGAGATTCCCGCGGAAACCGCTGCTCCCACTACTGATGAGCAGTAATCATATAGATCATCTACCACCGGTTTCATAAAAGATGAAGCCGGTGTTTTTTATCTTACAGGAATAGTTTTAATGAGACTGGACAGATTTCTATGCGAATTAAATATCGGAACACGTTCACAGGTCAAAGAACTTATCAAAAAAGGAAATGTTTCAGTTAACGGATTGATCATCACAAAGAGTGATACAAATATCAATGAGACAAGTGATGAGGTCCTATTTAAGGGAGAAAAACTCCGTTACAGAAAATATGTATACATCATGATCAACAAACCGGATGGAGTGGTGACAGCAACAAGGGATAAAAACCTGCCAACGGTTATGGATCTGATTAAGCCTTTGCCGGTCAAGGATATGTCACCGGTAGGACGCCTGGACAGGGATACTACGGGGCTCCTGCTTATCACAAATGACGGAGAATTGTCACACAGGCTGCTCAGCCCCAAATACCATGTTGATAAAACTTATCTTGTTACCTGTGAGCATTCACTTTCAGAAAATGATATAAATAGATTATGTGAAGGTGTTGATATCGGAGATGATGAGCCCACACTTCCCGCAAGGGTCAAGACTTCAAACGGAACTGATATTTTCCTGACAATACATGAAGGACGTTTTCATCAGGTTAAGAGAATGCTGGAAGCTGTTGATAACAAAGTGACCAAACTTAAAAGAGTATCCTTCGGCCCCTTAGATCTTCCCGGGGATCTGAAAGAAGGAGAATGGAGAGAATTAACAGAAGATGAAATTCAAAAGATTATTTTCAAGTGAAGGATATAAGGGAGAAAAAAACTATTTAAACAATCAAAAAACTTATGAGATCATCAGGACAGTTTTGATGTTTTCTTTATCCGCCGCAGTTTATCTCATCGGATATTTGACAACTCATACAAATAAGAATCTGCTTACGGTGGTTGCTGTATTGGGAACGCTTCCTGCCGCCAAAAGTACGGTAAATATGATAATGTTTTTAAGGTATCGCTCATGCGACAAGACTCTTGCGGATAGGTTTGAAGCGGCATCAAAGGGAGTTCTGTGTGCATATGACAGAGTGTTTACATCATATGAAAAGAATTTTGTCATCGATCATCTTTGTGTGAGGGGAGGAAGCATTATCGGATATGCACCCAAGCCTGTAAAGAAAGATTTTTCCGAGAATGATTTTACCAAGCATTTAAATACTTATCTTTCCGCAGAAAAATATACTGATGTCGTTATCAAGATCTTTAATGATCCGGAAAAGTATCTTGAGAGGCTTAAGTCCTTATCAGAGACTCCCTTAAAGGGGAATGAAGAAGGCATCATGAGCGTTCTTTTGAGCATATCCCTATAATATATTATAGCTTTAATGTATCCACTCGAGGTTATATATGCAATCTTTTACCATAGGTAAAAATCAGGCAGGGCAAAGGTTTGATAAATTTCTGGTGAAATACCTTCCCGGAGCGCCGAAGAGCCTGATATATAAAATGCTTAGAAAAAAGAATATCACCTTGAATAAGCACAGATCCGACGGATCGGATATTCTATCGGAAGGTGACATCGTAGAGAGTTTCTTTTCGGATGAGACCTTTGAGAAATTCTCGGCAGGTGATAGCATTCAGTCTGTCGATAACAGGCAGAAAGCAAAACAGTCTGATCTATATCCAACGGTTATATATGAAGATGAGGATATCATTATACTTGATAAACCTGCGGGTATGTTGTCCCAGAAGGCAGAAGAGAAGGACGTAAGCGTAAATGAATGGCTGATCGACTACCTGCTTAAGAATGAAAAG
>CACXGM010000075.1 GCA_902767075.1 uncultured Lachnospiraceae bacterium | reverse complement strand
CTTACCAACTGCCACAATTCACTGTGCGCGGTGGGCGGTACAATAAACGAGGACGATCATGTATTTGGTCTTTCCGCTGCTAAAAAGTACGGAGGAATCTACGTTCCCCCTCATCAGGCTGTCATCCACCAGTTTGCGAGAGAAATGCTTGCAGGCGGAGGAAAGATGATCCTGGGCTCAGATTCACACACCAGATACGGTGCCCTTGGTACCATGGCTGTGGGCGAGGGCGGACCCGAACTTGTAAAACAGCTTCTCAATCAGACTTATGATATCAATATGCCCGGAGTAGTGGGAATCTACTTAAAGGGTGAGCCCGTGAAGGGCGTAGGTCCTCAGGACGTTGCGCTTGCCATCATCGGTGGCGTTTTCAAAAACGGATATGTAAAGAACAAGGTAATGGAGTTTGTGGGACCCGGTGTGAGCAGCCTTTCCGCAGATTTCCGTATCGGCGTGGACGTAATGACCACTGAGACCACCTGCTTGTCCTCCATCTGGAGAACCGACGATAAGATAAAGGAATTCTTTGAGATTCATGAGAGAGCACAGGATTACGGCGAACTTAATCCCGGAGAAGTGGCATACTATGACGGAATGGTGATCGTAGACCTTTCAGCTGTCAGACCCATGATCGCTATGCCTTTCCATCCCAGCAACACCTACACCATCGAGGAACTCAATGCAAATCTTATGGATATTCTCGATGAAACCGAAAAGAGAGCTCAGGTTTCTCTTGACGGCGCGGTTCCTTACGAACTTAAGAGCAAGGTAAAGAACGGCAAATTTATGGTGGATCAGGGTATCATCGCAGGCTGTGCCGGCGGCGGATTTGAAAATATCTGTGCCGCAGCTGATATCTTAAAGGGAAGATACATTGGATCCGATGCGTTCACATTAAGTGTTTATCCTGCGTCAATGCCGATATATATGGAACTGATCAAAAACGGCTGCGCTGCTACTATTATGGAGACCGGCGCAGTTATGAAGACTGCATTCTGCGGACCCTGCTTCGGCGCAGGAGATACTCCCGCAAACAACGCCTTCAGTATCCGCCACTCCACCAGAAACTTCCCCAACCGTGAAGGAAGTAAACTTCAGAATGGTCAGATCTCTTCCGTTGCACTTATGGATGCGCGCTCCATCGCTGCTACTGCGGCAAACGGAGGTGTTCTCACTCCCGCCACTGAGTTTGACGGAGAGTTTACAGCATACAAGTATCATTATGATGCAAATATATACAAGAATCGCGTATTTGATTCAAAGGGTGTTGCAGATCCCGATGCAGAACTCGTTCTCGGCCCCAATATCAAGGATTGGCCTAAGATGAGTGCGCTTCCCGAGAATCTTATCTTAAAGGTTGTCTCCGAGATCCATGATCCCGTCACCACAACGGACGAGCTCATCCCTTCGGGAGAGACTTCAAGCTACAGATCAAATCCTCTGGGACTCGCTGAATTTGCTCTTTCCAGAAAGGATCCCCAGTACGTGGGACGTGCAAAGGAAGTCAAGGCTGTAGAGGATGCCAGAGTGGAGAACCCCGAGCATCTGTGCCGGAAGGCTGACTGGGTTCATGACGTGATGCACACCGTAAAGGACAACGGATTTGCCGATGCCTCACCTAAGAATACAGGCTTTGGATCCACCATATTTGCGGTTAAGCCCGGAGACGGTTCTGCCCGTGAGCAGGCAGCTTCCTGCCAGAAGGTTCTTGGCGGATGGGCTAATATTGCAAATGAGTACGCTACCAAGAGATATCGCTCCAACCTTATCAACTGGGGTATGCTTCCCTTCCTGATCCCCGAAGGAGAACTTCCCTTCAAAAATCTTGATTACCTCTTTATTCCTGAGATAAAGAAGGCGGTTCTTGAAAAATGGGACGTTATCAAGGCATACAGGATCGATGCAGCAGACCATAAGCTTTCTGATGCATTTGAGATGAAGCTTGGCGAACTTACCGATGAGGAGAGACAGATCATACTCAAGGGATGCCTGATCAATTACAACAGAGTAGACTAACCAAAGGTTATGACCTATAGAGGATAGAATAATGAAGTTTAATGAAGAAGCCTCCAACCCTATGCTGGTTGGCGCAATGAATCTTCTCAAGGATGAAGATACCCCCGGTCACAGACAGCTGTTTATGCAGGAACTGGCAAAGGCTCAGCTCCTTTCGCCTGTATTTGTCGATCCCGCACCAACGGTTAATGAAGAGGGAAAGACTATAGTGAAAGAGGGAGCCAAGGTACAGTTCCCTATGCTGAATACAAAGGACGGAAAGAAGCTTTTCGTACTCTACACGGACAAAAGATGTCTGGATGAGGCGGAACAGAAAGAGGCCAATTCCACCCCGGAGATGTTTAGGGACAATTTTGCACAGGTCTCCATCGACGAGATGGGATCTATGATGGCTATGCCCGGACCAAACGGACAGACCCATCCTTCTGACGGTGTGATATTAAATCCTTTCAATGAAAGCCTTATCGTGGGTAAGGAAATGGCCATCGGATTCTTTAACCGTCGGTTACAGGCGATGAAAGAACAGGCAGAGAAAGCAAAGCAGGAGCAGGAGGACGGAGGAAAGGTCCTCCAATTCCCCACACGCAAATGAGACCGGTTCAGGGTTAAGAAAATCCTGAGAGTTTCCGATAATACATATGTAACCGTAAGAGCATCGAAGCTAAGGCTACGATGCTTTTTTTTTTACAATTAACCGGTTTCAGGGAGAGAAATGGATGGGATTATCGAAAATTGAGGATCAGCTCAGCATCTGTAGGAATGGAGTCCGCACGCAGCTTTAGGACTGCAAGTTATTCATTCAGGCGTTTGGAGGAAATGGATTTGTCAGGCGCCTTTTCAAGGAGAACCTTCAAAGACGGAGGCACAGCTTCTGAAAAAGGTGAATTGAAGGAAGATTCCAAAGAAAACAAAGGTGCAAAAAACGGTAAGATGATCACCAAAGAGGAGATCATAGATCTCCAAAAGAGAATGGAGGGGGTAAACCGAAATCAAGTGGTACGCTCGGCAGATAAAACAGAAGCCGAGACTATCAGACAGAGTTCCATTATGTATATTTTGGAGCTTTTGTTCGGCGATGCTAAGTCGCGCTTTCGCGACTGGATCGAAAACAGTTCGAAGGGGTACTCGTTTACAGGTTCAGAAAACACAGCAGCAGCTTCTTCAAACGTCGATACTGCCGGCAAGGAAGGATTGACCGGCGCAGACCTTCTCACCATGGATGCATCCGAGATTATGCAGAGACCTGCGCAGGTCTTTCACTTAAGCCATGTGGAGAGATACGAAGAGTACGAGGAAACCTCCTTTTCAGCAAGTGCAAAGGTCAGGTGTGCCGACGGAAGAGAATTTGATTTTAACATCGACGTGTCCATGAGCCGCAGCTTTGTGAAGCAGACCTCTCTGGATCTGGGAGTGGAGATGGTTAAGACTTGTGATCCGCTTGTGATCAACTTAGATGGCAACGTGGCATCCGTATCCGATCAAAAGATCCGTTTCGACATAGACGGTGACGGGGAAATGGATACAGTTAATGCTCTTCAAAAGGGAAGCGGTTACCTGGCGCTGGACCGAAACGGTGACGGAGAGATCAATGACGGAACGGAACTATTCGGTGCAAAGAGCGGAGACGGGTTTGCTGATCTCTCACAGTATGATAGGGACGGAAACGGCTGGATCGACGAGGATGATGAGATCTGGAACAAGCTTAAGATATGGGTGATGGACGAGAGGGGACACTCTCAGCTCTATTCTCTTTCCGAAGCAGGAGTCGGAGCGCTTTGTCTGAATAAAATGTCTACAGATTTTGCTGATAAGGATGAGAACAACGCTTCAAAGGCCTTTATCAGAAGTACGGGAATCTTTATGTACGAAAACGGCTTGGCAGGAACTCTTCAGCATCTTGATCTGGTCAAGTACGCCGAAGGATAGTTATTTTTGTTAATAAATCCAAGCGTTTACTTGGCTTGTGTTTTTTGGTATAATCATCCCTGTATGGGCATTTGAAAGTGGCGGATGAGCTGCTTGCCCTACAGGGATGATTTTATGCACAAAACTTTTTTTCAGAGATCAAAAATCGCAGGCCTTTTTTCTGCAATCATTACAGCGGCTCTTTTTTTTCTGCCTTCGTGCGGGTTTGATATGGGAGATGACAATTTCGCGATGTCCTATAACCCGGCACTTGCGGGTAATACCGAGAGCGAGACCCCTTCCATGGAAGAGAGTCCTAAACTGGAATATTCCATGCCGGAGATGGTCCCCGGAGTGCTGGTGGACAGGGACGGTTACAGCTCAAACGAGGTGAAGTTTGCCAATGTTTTTTCGGAGAAGCTTCCGGATGAATACTATGTATATGATACGGAAACAGGTGAGCGCGTCTATGTGGGCACACCCGAGGAAGTTTTTTTTGATGAGGAAGCGTCCAAATACAGCGCAAAACTGATCTTTGAAAACATTGAAGGATCCGGAAGATATTATATCTACGCGGATGGACTGGGAAGCTCATATTCTTTTCAGGTAAGTGAAAACTACTACCGGGACATATATTGGAATCTCATTTCATCTGAGTGCGACAGGATCAAAAATGAGGACGTATCGCCCTGGGAAGTATATTCTGTTCTGTATTCCTACGAGAGATACAAGGATGTACTTTATGCTCTTAAAGAAGATGCTCCGGATGTTCTTGGAGCAGTGGGCAACTGGATCTCAAAGACAGACCTTGACGCACTGAATGGGGCGGACTGTTATATAAGCGTAGCTATTCTCTCGAAGTTTGGATTCAATTACAAAAATGTCGATCAGACTCTTGCTACGGAGTGTATACAAAAGGCATCTGCACTTTACAAGGAGCATCCCCTTTCTGCAGAAAATGATACAGAAAAACAGGCTGCTTTTCTGGCACTGGCGGAGCTTTACAGGACTTCGGCAACCAGGAGCTATGCCACAGAGATCCTGGGCATGAAAGATTATCTTACCGCGGAGAGAGAAATATATGATTCACGTTATATTCTATACGGCGCCATGGGATATATGACCACCAGACATTCGGTGGACAGGTCCCTGTGCGACGATCTGATGGAAAACCTGCTGTATAAGTGCAGGGACATGAATGATGATAAAAAATTGATAGAGACCGACAAAGCTTCATCGGCGGATAAGGAATTGCTTCTTGTGTATGCGCAGCAGTTTGCTGCAATGAACTATATACTGGATGGGTATGAATACAACGAGCAGATCCTGAATATCAGACATTTCCTTTCCGGCAGGAATACTCAAGGCTTTGTCTGTGATATTGTGGACGAGTATCCGTCCGACGCGGTGGCGATCTATGCATGGCTCGCATGGCTTGAAAATAACGGAAAGCTGGATCCATCGGCTCCCGTAATATGGAATTATTCTTGGTAGGCAAGAGGATGAATATAGAGATAGACGGATACAATATTGCATATGACATTTCCGGAGAAGGAGAAAAAACCGCTGTCATGCTCCAGGGATGGGGGACTCATTTCGGGATTTATGATTCGGTAGCTGCCGCACTTCCCGAGGATTACAGGTTTATCAGATTTGACTTTCCCGGTTTTGGCGGAAGCGATGAACCAAGGGAAGTCTGGGGAGTGGATGAGTATGCCGATTTTTTCTTAAGGCTGATGGAAAGGCTTGAGGTAAAGGAAGCGCTTCTTTTGGGACATTCCTACGGAGGAAGGGTCATCATAAAGCTTGCTTCAAGAAGGGAACTCCCTTTTAAGATAGAAAGGATTGTCCTTATAGACAGTGCGGGGATCATGCCCAAAAAGACATTCAAAAAACAGGTAAAAGTAAGGACCTACAAGATCCTTAAAGCGCTGTTTTCACTGAAATTCATACATTTTCTTTTTCCCGAGATCATTGATGACTGGAAGAGCAGACAGGGATCTGAGGATTACAGAAATGCTTCTCCAATGATGAAAAAGGTCCTTGTAAAGTCGGTAAACGAAGATCTCATAAATCTTCTTCCTCTGATCTCTCAGGAGACACTTCTCATATGGGGAGACAAGGATACGGCAACGCCTCTTTCCGACGCTAAAATAATGGAGAGCAAAATACCGGGCAGCGGCCTGGCAGTTATAAGCGGTACGGGACACTATTCATTCCTTGAAAATCCCGTCGTATTCAGAAATATTATGAAAGCCTTTTTGGCATAGGAGAAGCCCGGAATGATCATCAGGATTATAATAGCATGCTTACTCGCTCTTCCGGCATTATTTCTGACGGCAAGATACAATCTGCACATGTATCAGCTCAACGGATATAAAAACGTTGAGCATTTAAGCTGGCTTGTTAAAAAGATCAGACAGCAATGGATACTGCTTTTTGCCCTTGCCCTTGGAATAGCACGGATATTTTTTGATTATCTGGCTCTGGATATAGTCATTTATATGACCCTGGGCCTTATCTGTCTTGTATATAATGCAATGCGCCGCATGAAGGCGAAAAAAAAGCTTGTATATACCGCCAGAGTAAAAAGACAGATAGTCACGGGTCTTACGGTATTCGTAGCTTTGGCTGTGCTTGTCTGCCTCTTTTTCGGGATCGGATACCTCATACCTTATTGCGCGATAATGGTAGGGACCCAGGAGGTTTATGTTGTTGTCACGGGAGTGATAAACATACCTCTTGAAAAGATGATAAACAGGTATTATATAAACGACGCAAAAAGGCTGCTTAAAAAAAGTAAGGATCTTAAGATCATAGGAATAACCGGAAGTTACGGAAAGACCAGCGTTAAGTTTTACCTGCAGACTCTGTTAAGGGAAAAATACAGCGTGCTGGTTACTCCCGAAAGCTATAATACTCCAATGGGTATCGTAAAGACCATCAGGGGAAGTCTTAAGCCCACTCATGAGATATTTGTCTGTGAGATGGGTGCAAGACATGTGGGGGATATCAAGGAGGATTGCGATATAGTGCATCCCCATATGGGCGTGATAACCTCCATCGGCCCCCAGCATCTTGAGACATTTCACAGTATTGAAAATATAAAGAAAACGAAATTTGAGCTTGCGGACGCCCTGCCTGAGGGAGGCGCTCTTTTCCTTAACGGCGATAATGAATATATCATGGACAAGGCAAAAGAGTATGAAAACAAGGTTTTCTACTTTGCAGGAGGAGAAGGCAGCGGATACAGAGCCGGAGACATAAAGCTTTCCCAGTTTGGAACCGAGTTCACGGTCACGGCTCCGGGCGGCGAGAAGGAAGTGTTCCGTATGAAGCTGATCGGCGGACATAATGTAGCGAATGTACTGGGAGCCATTGCGGTTGCCCATTATCTGGGCATACCTTTAAGCGAACTGAAGATACCCGTCAGACAGTTAGAGCCCGTGGAACACCGTATGCAGATGCGGACAAGCGGTATGGTGACCATCATAGATGATGCTTACAATTCAAACCCTGTTGGGTCGAAAGCGGCTCTTGATACCCTTTCGATGTTTGACGGCACCAAGATCCTTATCACCCCGGGTATGGTTGAACTGGGAGAAAAGGAATCCGAATATAATTTCAAGTTCGGCACCTACGCGGCAGAGTGCTGCGATCACATTCTCCTTGTTGGGAAAAAGAGAGCCGAAGACATTAAAAACGGAGTACTCAGCAGGGATTTTCCCGAGGAAAAATGCATTGTTTTTGAGAAGGTGGAGGATGCTTTAAGCTTTGCTTATTCCATCAAGTCACAGACAAACAAGTATATACTTTTGGAAAACGATCTGCCTGATAATTATTGATCAAGTGAGGAATGAAAAATGAAACTGAATGTAGCTTTTGTTTTTGGAGGAAAGAGTGTTGAACACGAGGTGTCCGTAATTTCCGCCATACAGGCCATAATGAACATGGATACGGAAAAATATGATGTTACACCTGTATATATGACAAAGAAAAATGAGATGTATGTGGGAGAAGATATAGGAAAGATCGAATCCTACAAAAACATCGATGAACTTCTGAAAAAGTCCAAAAGGGTGATAATGGTGAATGAGGGTGATGATGTAAAGCTGATGGAATACCCTCAGAAGAAGATAGGAAAAAGCCTTTCCATAAAGATCGATCTGGTATTTCCTGTGGTTCACGGCACCAATGTGGAAGACGGAGCGCTTCAGGGATATTTCAAAACAATAGGGATCCCCTTTGTGGGCTGCGATGTGACTGCATCCGCCATAGGCATGGACAAGTATATAATGAAACAGGTTTTGAAAAATGTGGGAATACCTGTACTTGATGCAAAGCTGTACACCCTGAACGATTATAAAGAGATCGAGAACATGCTGGATGATATCGAGAAGGTGTTCGGTTATCCCGTGATAGTAAAGCCTGTTAATTTAGGATCTAGCGTAGGTATCAGCGTGGCATCCGACAGAGTAAAGCTGGTATCCTCCATCGATGATGCATTCAGATATTCAACAAAAGTTCTTATAGAGCATGCCATCAGTGATCTCCGCGAGATCAACTGCTCCGTTCTGGGAGATGAGCTTGAAGCTGAGGCTTCCGAGTGCGAAGAGCCTCTTCATACAAAGGACATTTTAAGCTATGAAGATAAGTATGTGAGAAATGCAAAATCAGGCGGCTCCAAAGGAATGGGCTCAAAGGGCATGGCAAGCGTTGCCAGAAAGATACCCGCCGATCTGTCAAAAGAGGAGAGGGAAAGAGTCAGAGACCTTGCGGTCAGATCTTTTAAAGCCCTTGGATGTAACGGAGTATCAAGGATCGATTTTATGATCGACAACGAAACGGGAGAGCTTTATTTCAATGAGATAAATACAATTCCCGGGTCTCTTGCATTTTATCTCTGGGAGCCTCTTGGAGTACCTTATAAGGAGCTTCTTGACAGAATGATACAGCTGGCTCTTAAGAGAGTTAGGACAGAAGATAATCTTACATTTACTTTTAATACCAATATTTTGAATTCTGCCGAGCTCGGCGGTACTAAAGGAAGCAAGGTCTGATGAAAAAGATAGTTCACTGTGACCTCCCCGGGGAATACCATGAAAATGCATTTTCTGACGAACCAATGGTTATAATAAGACCCGGTGACAGGATCCTTGTAGAAATGCAGTATCCCATCCTGAAAATGAAAAATGCGGTCAGTACCTGTTACATGAGAGAGGAAGCGGCCAAGAAGCTCATCAGGGCTTCAAAACTTCTTCCGGGGGGATTGAAGTTTAAGATCTGGGACGCATGGAGACCGTTTTCACTTCAGGAAGAACTATATATAAAGTACAGGAAAGAAATAATATCTTCCCTACATCTGGATGAAAAAGATCCGGCCACCGAAAAGATAGTCCGCGGTTTTGTTTCTCTTCCAAATGATGATCCGGAGGATCCTCCCGTTCATACGACAGGGGGTGCGGTGGATCTTACGCTTTGCGATGAAAACGGCAGGGATCTTGATATGGGGACCTGTTTTGATTCATTTACAGAAACTACCCGTATCGATTATTTTGAGAAAAACGAAAAGACTGAGGCAGGCAGAGATCTCAAGACGGGTACAGATCTCAAGACGGGCACAGATCTTACTGAGAAAAAAGTGTGTGAGATCAGAGAAAACAGGCGGATATTATATCAAGTTATGACCGATTCGGGATTCACGAATCTTCCCTCGGAATGGTGGCATTATGATTATGGAGATAAATTCTGGGGATATTACAATAAAATGAAAACTCTATATAAAGGAGTATTCAGAGAGGATCTTTTATGAAAAAGGGGAAAAAAGACAGCAACAAAAAGATAATAATCCAATCCACGACCATACTTATCCTTTTTGCACTTATACTGGTGATCGGCGGTTACATTTTTTTGAAGGTAAAATATGGATACGAACCCAAAGACCTTCTCCTGGATATAGTCGGGAACCTTATAGGTGTCCTTGCGGCTTTTGTTTTATTTGATATCCTTTACAATACTCTGACCCAGGAGGCTATTTCAAAGGAGACATCCCAGCATATAACAAAAACTCTGATGGGCGATCCGGAGACCATGGACGCCTTCAGTGACGACGATAAAAAACAGTTCATGAGATCGACCTTAAGATCCATCGTAAAAGATGAAATGGTCGTTGATATGCTGATGAACAATGTAAATAATTATGTTGACGGGATAAATGTATTAAGGATCAGAAACAGCTTTGACTATAATATCACCGCTGCAACTTCCCTCTCCGATTCCTGCAGACTTCTTCCCGGACATGATAATTATTTCTATGTACAGGAAGTGCTGAATTATGAGATAAAATGCGTTGCGAAAGAGCACTCGAAACTTAGATCCAAAACTGTAATGTTTGGATTTGCTTTTGACAAATTCAGTCTGGATAAAGGACTCTTGGAAAGAGGAAACAATGATTTCGACGATTGTATCTTTAATGAGGCTCTTGACATAACGAAAGAGGACATTGCATTTTTCAGAAATCTCTCTGATTCCCGAGAAGAGCTTAAAAAGGTTTTTCAGGAGATGTTCACGCCTACGCTGAAAATAGACAATGGTTATGGTGAGCTGACGGATGTAGAGGTAAGAAATACCGGAATAATCGTTAAATATAATGTTGAGTATGATACAAGCCTTCTTGATCATACTGTCCGCATAATCTTCCATATGCCTAAAAAGTGGGGGACCCTCTTTGAGATCACTCTTGTGGATCCCACCAGATCTCCGAGGATCATTTTTGATTTTGATCCCGACAATATGGAAGTCACAATGTATTCATACCTCAATAAGGGAGATGAATCCAATGGCGGTGCTTATGAGGAAAGAAACGGAATTTACGATATCTCGATAAACGATGAGTGGATCTATCCTAAGAGCGGTATCGTATTTATGGTCAACAAAAAGAAAAAGTGATCCGAAGGAGTTTGATCGTTTGAGTTTATATTTTGAGCTTCTATCGTTTCAAAAACTCCGCGTATTCCGCTTTATTGTTAATATAGGTTTTCTGGATAATGTCCCTGGTCATGTCGGGGACATTTTTTAATTCCTCTTTGGAGAGTTCCTTGGTGTAAATGGGCTCGCCGTATTCGATGACCATATTATGCCCCTGCATCCAGGGGAAGTGATCCTCCCAGATTCTTCCTGCGCCGATTATGGTGACAGGCACGATGGGACAGCCGGTTTTCGTTGCGATCTTAAAGGAACCTGCGTGGAAGGGGAGAAGCTCGTCGCTCTCTGCATCCCGGTTTCTGGTGCCCTCGGGGAAGATGCAGATGGACACGCCACTCTTTACCAGATCGATGGATTTAAGGAGCATATCCATGCCGGAGCGGGGCCTTTTGCGGTCCAGAAACTGGCAGTTTAAGAGGAGCATCCAGACATTGAGAAGAGGTGCATAGAGGATCTCCTTTTTTGCTATATATCCGGTGGGATTCTTCACCAGCTGATAGGATACGATGGTGTCGAAGAAACCTCTGTGATTGTTGATATACAGCACGGG
>CACXGM010000074.1 GCA_902767075.1 uncultured Lachnospiraceae bacterium | reverse complement strand
GATGTGAGCCTGTGCCTTGTCCTTGCTGGTGTAGAAACCGGTGCACTCAAGTACAACGTCTACATCAAGAGCCTTCCAAGGAAGATCTGCTGCCTTAGCCTCAGCGTAGATGGTGATCTTCTTTCCGTCTACAGTGATGCTGTTCTCATCGAATGATACCTTGTCTGCAAGAGCATAACGTCCCTGAGTTGAGTCATACTTTAAAAGATGAGCAAGCATCTCGGGGCTGGTAAGATCGTTGATAGCAACAATCTCAAATCCCTCTGCACCAAACATCTGTCTGAAAGCCAGACGGCCAATACGGCCAAAACCATTAATCGCAACTTTAACTGCCATTTTTGATTCCTCCTAGAAACAATAAATTAAGTTAGTATTTAAAAGCCAGACAAAAGATTGTCAAAACTTTGTCAACGAGATTATTTTACAAGTTTATCTCTTATAATTCAAGATATAAATCTAATAAAAATCTAAATAATATGTATGGAAATCTATACAGATTTTCTTACCCGTCAGTTTTTCCTCTCACTGATGGCAACACCCACACCGGTAAGTCCCAGAATAAGGAATATCACTGCGGCAAAGGTAAGAACAAATCCCACCACACTGAAGTGGGCTCCTGTGACAAATACTTTCTTCATAAGAGCCTGTGTGGTCAGGCCGGCTTTTGCCTTTGCATCGGTAAGCACTGCAAAATTGATCTTAAAGAAAAAGTTGGGAAGGCCAACTACCAGGCAGATCGCCCCGATGATGAAATGAATTACAACATCTCTGATCGTGTTTCTCAATTTTAGTTTCCTCCTAAATTAGGTTTTGCGTGGTCACGCTCTATAATTCTATCACTTTCACGCAATCTAAACAACAGAATTATTCACTATATTTTTGTTTAATTAATAGGAAGTGTGTATATCATTCGTGAGAAATAGTCGCATACATACAGGTTTCCCTCAAACACATACACACCTGTGGGTGAAACCGGGCTGGTCTCAAGCACCTCGTCAGACTGTGAAAGAATGGTATCAACAGTTCCGTTTATGATCCTGCGAACCGATGCGTTCACAGTGTCTCCGACATAGATGGTTCCGTCGGCAGCCACAGCTACACCCTGTGGTGACGAAAAGCTTGCACTCATAGCAGCACCGTCTTTGTCTCCGTCCTCTCCGCTTCCGGCGATCACCTGAAGGTTTCCGTCTTTAACAGTCAAGATTCTGTTTGCTCCGGTCTCGGCAACATAAAGAGTTCCACCTGCATAGCAGAGGCCTGTAGGTGCATTTAAACCGTCAGCAATTGTTTCCACATCTCCTTCAGTGGTAATAAGTCTTATGGCTCCTCTTCCCGTATCGGATACATAAAGATTTCCGTCATCATCCGTGGCAAGTCCGGTAGGATGATCGAAGGTAACTCCGTACTCTCCCATTTCCAGGACGTCGGATTCACCATTAATAGTCTGAGTGCCTTTTTCCACACGGATCAGACGAACTGAATTGTTCTCCGTGTCTGTGACAGCATAACCGCCAAGGAACGGTGATATTGCCCAGGGCTCTGCAAAAAGCGTCTCGTCAAAGGTCGCGTCGTTGTATCCGCCAATGGGTTCGTCGTAGCGGTCATGTACGCTGTCTGCTCCCACATATACACTGCTCTTTCCATTCACATTGCGCCATATCTTCTTTCCGTACAGATCAGTGATCAGGAATCCACCCTCACCATCGGTTATTATGCTGTTTGGCGCACAGAGCACATCAAGTCCGTCAAGCACCTTCGTTCTGGCTACGGTTTTGATATTATGCTTGTTAGCGATTATGGCGATCATGGCTCCTATGGCTGCCATCACCACCACTCCCGCAGCTGCGGCGATTATGATCTTTGTGCGTTTTGAAATTGATTTAAAATCTAATGCTTTCATTTTTTATATCCCTAATTCATTTATTTTAGTATGTAAGGGGAGTTTGTTCTTCACCGTTTACTATAAAATGTACTGTTACGTGATTTGTCAGAAAGATATGATTATAGTACCAATAATAATCAATCATATCGTCCGGCCTGAGTTTTCTGTATTTTTCCTGTTCCCACTGTGTTCTTGTTCCCATGAAATAAATATCCGTAAATTCCGGATAATTGGTATTCATTCCATAAAAAATGTAGTCATTCACAGTTTCAATATTGGGATATATGGTTATGCTCTTTAGTTTATGCATTCCGGACAGACTGCCCTGAAGAGTCGTAACACTGCTTGGAATAACCAGGTTCTCAATATCAATATTTTTAAAAGCATTCGCAGAAAAAGTACTAAGATTGCCCGGAAGTGAAACCTGAGTCAATCCGCTGCATCCATCAAAAGCACCATATCCTATTGTTTCCAATGAAGTCGGCAATACCAGCTGGGTTATTTTACTTAAGTGATAAAATGCTGATTCTCCGATGACTTCCACAGAACTCGGTAAATCCAATGCTGATATTTCGTGACAATTGTAAAAAGCTTCTTTATCTATTGTTTCCAAATTCTGTGGCAAATCCAAAGATTCAATAGATATACATCCTTTAAACGCACCCTCTCCAATTACGGTCACCGTAGAAGGAAACTCAATAGTACTTAATGCAGTGCATCCTTTAAAGGCCTCTTTACCTATCGTAGTCACTCCCTCATTTATTACAACAGTCTGAAGAGCCGGGCAATCAGAAAACATACTCTGTCCTATCGTCTGCAGATTGCCGGGAATCTCCACGGATGTAATGGTATTCCGTCCTGTAAATGCGTTATTGCCCACGCTGGTTAACGATGAAGGAAGATTAATTGTCTGCAACAGATCTGCCTTATCAGACTGACGATAAAATGCCATTTCACCGATGGTAGTTACTCCCTCGGGTATCGTCAATGTCTGTACTTTGATCAGGTTACAGAACGCTTTTTTATCAATGATCTTTAAAGTATCCGGCAGGATCAACGAAGTAAATCCATAATCTTCACTTGTTCCGCTTAAGTGAACATAGAATGCATCCTCACCTATCTTTGTTATACCATTATGGATTTCCACTTGAGTAATACTTGCGCTAATATAACTTGCATTAACATATGCGTTTGTATTAGCTCCTATCTCACCGTTTCCGAAGAAATCAAGTTTATAGTTCGTCGAAGTTCCTATTCTGGTTTTAATATAGATTGCATCCCCTACAACTCCCATGTCTGTAACTGTAATTGCAGAGGAAGGCGGATTCGTCATACCGGTTTTATTGTATATAGACCCGTTATTCTGCACTACTCCATAACCGGTATTAGCCATACCGGAATTCGCATTGATGAAAATGTATCCATCATTAACTATTCTGGCATTAGAATTATTGTTATGAGTATAATCTCCGTTCTCGATTCCATTGACTACTCCAACATATATTATGCCCTGATTGTTAAGGGTATTTCCGCTGTAGTTCTGGATCTTTCCCCCGGTGAGAACCTTAACAGTTACACCCTCTTTGATCGTAAATGTTTTTCCAACCGGAATAGTCAATGTGGTACTCAGTTCAAGAGTATTACTTGCTGTTCCCGGAGCCAGTTCTACCTCTGCAACGGTTGGATCGTTAAGCTTTGACTGTATATCCGCTGCTGCTTGTGGCATGGTCAGCGTAGTAACCGCTCTCCACTTCGCATAATACGTAATATTCTGATAGGTGTTGATCGCAGTTGCGGTCTGACGTACATCGCTTGAGCTCGGACTTGCCACCAGATACCATCCCTCAAATCTGTAGCCTGTTCTGGTTACGTTTGTAGGCAGGTTCTGTGAAGATGCCAGATAAGTTCCGGATGTAGGGTAAGAGGCATCATTAATAATAGCGGTTGTATCGCCGCCGGCATTCATATCATAGGTGATGGTATAGGTCTTGGGGCTAAGCTGTGCCGTTACATCTATATCGGAATTCGGCATGAAGAAATATTTCTCTACTCCCGTAGGCGTTCCTGCGCTATATACTGTACCGGTATTCAGAGGTATACTACCACCCGAAACCTTATCGATTGAAATCGAATCCAAATTATATCCGGGATCAAATAATGTAATACTCATTCTGGTACCGGGTGCATAAAATGATGTTTGTGTACTGCCGGCTGTTGGTCTTACCGCAAGGACTCCGCTTGTACCGGACGAAGGCTGGACATTAAAATTCCTTACGTGATAAGCAGCATTGGTTGGGACATAAGTGAAATCCACCTCAATATCCTTTGCATCTCTTGTAGGCATATTGAAACGATATTTACCCACTGATGCCTCATAGTATATTGTCACGGCAGATGTGTTATTACCTGTGGAAACATATCTGTCAAAGGGTGCGTTTCTAAACTCATAGTCTGTATTGGGACGGGCATCGATGAATACCAGATCTCCGGGATTTGCACTGGTAACGTACTCGTTTCCTATCATGAAACTGACAGTACCGCCGTCAGCAAAATAGACAGCACCAAGCTCATAGGCTCCGTCGTACTCAAAGTCTGCGGAAATCGTTACTGCCTTTGCGGGCATGGTAAATGTGAACTGATTGTTGGATCCTGCAGTTACCGCAACATTGCTTCCGTCGGAAGCGGTGACGTGCAGTGATCCGTTCACGTATTTATGACTTGCTGCAGGTGTGACTGTAAGAGTTACTGTTGTGCCGTATCCTGCTGATGTGCCGCCGGCACTTACGGTTCCGTTCTGCATGGTTGATGCAAAGTTCAGTGCATAAGGTACCGGAGTGCGTGCAAATGAAGCAGTGTAATCTGTATTGCCGGTTACGGAAGCGAGCGCATCACCGGATCTGTATAAAGTACCGCCGGTTGTCCAACCTTCAAAGGTATATGAATACTGCGCATCGCTTGCCTTTGTGGGAGTGGTTCCTCCAAAAGTGGGTGCAGTTCCTTTTTCAAAGGAGCCGCTGTAAAGAAGGGTGCTTCCGTCTTCACTGTAGAAATTAACAGTGAACTTGCTGCCATCCTTGCTCTTTTCTTTAAAGCTTCCGCCTATGATGACATTGTTCCTGGGCATGGTAAACTTATGGTCACTCGTAACGGATACGGAATCACCAATGGTTTTTGTATTGGTATCATAAAGATTTACGGTAAGGGTATTAAGCTCGTATCCTTCATCCGGATATACTCCGATCGGAACCACAGCTCCAACCTCTACACGGGCAGGTACTTCAAGCCTTCCGTGTTCGATATTTCCTGCAATCGCAACGGGATAACTGTCTACATCTTTTAAAAGCACAAGATGGAATCTCTGGTCCGTTCTCCACACAGAACCGGCACCATACTTTTCATAATTAACATTGGATCCCAAAAGGCTGTCACTGACACCGTTAATGTCTGTTCCCAGGGAATCAAGTTTAAAGTTTCCTTCTGTTACATTAAGGGCTTCACCGCCGGTTTTTTCATTGGATATCACACCGCCTGTAAGAGAGAACGTTACATCCGCACCGCTTCCAAGTTTGATGAGGGTATTGCAGGCACTTGAAATAATGCTTCCACCGGTTATGGTAAAGCTTCCGCCGTTAAGTGTGATCAGATTACTTGTAGCACCTGATCCTGCCTCAATCTTTCCGGCAGTTCTGATGGTGCCGCTGCTCACAAGTCCTCCGGTGAGCACTATCCTACCGGTTGAAGTATTCTCAAGTACACCGGTATTATTAAACACCTTCTTTACCTTTAAGGTATTTGAGCTTTTTACCGTTACGATACCACTGTTTGAAAGGCTGTCCTGTAAGTCAGCGGTTCCGTTGACAGTCATGCTCTGTCCTTTAATTACATCCAGATTTACCTTATCCCTGGCTTCGAGAGTCTTCTCGGAGGGAACGTTGAATGCGATATCAACATGAAGAGTGTTGTCTCCGCTTCCGGGAAGCAGTACAACCTGCTTAACTCCGCTTTTGTTAAGATACCCCTGAACGGTAGTTGCAGTCTGAGGCATGGTAAGGTATACTACGGATTCGTCTTTATTGTCTTCCGTATTGTTGGTTGTATTATTTGTATCGTTGTTTATAGTATTCTCTGTAGGTTTTGTATTGTCCTGCTTTTGCTGTTTATCGTTCTTTTCAGTCTTATCTTCTTTTTCTTCGGTCTTTTCTTCTACAGCCTCTTCTGTCTGATCGGCAACTTCGGTCTCTTCTTTGCTTCTGTCCCAAACAGGATCCTTTGAGATATATCTCTCCTGATCGTTCAGCTCACCGTCAATCTTATTCTTTGTGGTCTTTGAGCGCTCCTGCTCGGCTTTAAGTCTGTCCTCAGCTTCTTTGGCGGTAAGATCCCTTAAATCAATTCCTGAATCATCGTAGATCTTCTGTATAGTCTCATTATCACCAACCAGTTCAACCAGAACGTATCCTTCGATATCTTCCCTGGTGAATCTGTCGATCAGAATATCACATTTATCACCGATGGTGTCGGGATGGTAAACACAGAAATCCGCATACTCTCCGCCCTTAAGGGTGATGGTCTTGGTGCTTCCGTCAACAGGATTGCAGACAAGGCAGTCAAGTCTGCCCTCCAGAAGATATACTCTGGTGGTAAGTCCGTCAAGTATTCTCACCCACCCGCAGGTACCGCGTATACCGGCGATCATAGTGGATGTGCGGATATTTAAGGTTTCATCGTCTGCAAGAGGTTCCGTCACGTTAAAGAAAAGGCTTCCGCTGTCCAAAAGAACTTCCAGCTTCTTTCCCTTTTTTCTGACTTCGGATTCACTCTCCTCGTCGAGCTTGATCATCTTTGTATCATCAAGGCTCATCCAAGCATAGGAAATATCCTCGGTGAGTTCGTGATCCCCGTCATATAGACGCATCCCCTCAGAGAGAGTTTTTGCTCCCTTGCTGCTGTTCTCAACCGATACGGTTCCTTCTGTTTTTTCCAGTCTGATGGTTGCGGCCTTGTCTGATTTTTCTGTCTTGGCCAAAAGATTACCGGACACCTGGAATACTGTGGTAAAGGCAAGCACCAGTCCAAGGGCCCCGTTAAGAATTCTCTTAGAAATACAAGCTTTTTTCATGATTTCCTCGCTAAAATAGTTTACACTCCCCCTAATTCATCGAGTAAAAAAATCAAGCCATATACAAAGTAAATTTTATCACAGAGTACCTTATGTTTCAAGGAATCCGTAATTGACATTTCAATATATATCCGTATAAAATTATTTAGAAAAATGTATGCCCTCATCGGTGGGCAGAAAGGGGCTACCCAACTTTGCATATCGGAATACTTGAAGACGGATCATTGACACAGCGATTAAAAGGCGATCTTTACTGGAAAAAGCAGAACCTTATGTTCAGCGCCATGGACGCTTCCGGCGAGATTTCCAAGCCAAAGACCAACGTACTCATCTCCAACCTACTATATAAATATGATAATGACAAGGATAAATTCAGACCCGTCCTGGACGGAAACGAATTCAGGATTTACCCCCCTACAGCAGCAGGCCGTGACGCCACCATATCCGGCGTACTCCGTGCCATGAAGGTCAGGGACATGTACCGAAATGAAAATAATGCCCCTGATGGATTATTGCAGGTTTTGGAAGAAACAATAGACTGTTTTTTCCATTCAAACGGGTTTGATGAATCCACTCGTTCAAACATATCCGATGCGGATAAAAAGAAGGCTCGCTTCTCCTTCTACTCTTCCATAAAAAAATACAGCTCCGCTGTTTCGGAAATACTGGAATTAACCGCTGAGCCCGATAAAGATTATTATGTAAAAAAAGAGGATCCCACAAACTACCTTGACGTTTATGTTTCTCCAAAGCGCATAAGCGAATTCTCCGATTATATTCCCGAGAACTATGTTTCTCAGATCATAGACGGCGGGCTGACAGTCACAGCCACCTATATCGACTCCGAGACCCCGGATAACTTTGTGGGTGCGTATATTACAGGCGTTCACGAAAAATGGGTTGAGCTTGTGTGGCTTTCCACCCACAAAAAGTATAAAGAGGATTATGAAAGGATCATCTCCTTTGCCCGTCATATAATCGCAGAATCCTATAATGCAGGCAGATACCACGGAATCTTCAGCGAGATGCACATCCCCGAAGAGCTCATGATCTCCACTGTTTTGAAAGATGCCGGCATGTCCGTTTATCTTGAAAACAATAATAATTACGAATTTGTTCTGTCTGATATCGTGAGAGAGCCGTCCATTATGTCAGCTGCCGAAAAGCTCTCCTGCACTCCTCTCATGGATGCCGGAGATGACATCAGGTCATATTTGAAAAACTCAGTAATAAACGATGAACGAATGATCCCTGTGGCGCTCCCCATTCCCTGGGATGATTATATGCAGGATATCAGCATACTTCACGCAAATCAAAAAAAGAACACCGCCGGGATGTTCCTTTTCTCAAAAGTCGGGGATACTGTAGTATTTGATCTTGCTTATACTTCAAACGCAGTCATCATGGCATCCCTTATCGGAAACGCCATCAAAATTGCAGACAAAGCATTTGCGCCCGATCAAAAATTTCTCGTCCCCATAGTTTCGGAAGCCACCAGGCCTCTCATAGAAAGGCTGGTTCCGAACGCACACAGGGACGAGATATTACAGGCTGTATTATGGTTCTGAATATATGGAGGGGAAGAAATAGTAAGTGTCTATTTCTTCATCCTCCCATATTTTTGTAGTAACCAAAGCCTCCAAAAAACTGACTATTGATCTGTTCGCAGCTCTGAACCTCACCTTCATTTCGACGGCGTCAGGCTCATTTTCCACCACAGCTTCATAAAATGATTTCATTAAAGACAGTGCCAGCTTATTCTCCTTAGTGAGATTGATCAGATATCTTACGGTCAGATTTCCTTTTTCCTTTTTACATAAAAGAAAGCCTTTAAGTTTCTCTTCTTCCGCACACACCATACTCAGATCCGGATCATACACTTCCGAAAGTCTATCCTTTGCAGACTGCTTTCCGAATACAGCATCAAGAGATTCTTTTATGCTGTTTCCCATGCGGGGAGAAGCTTTTCCGAGTGAAAAGATATCTTTTCGGTCCGCACTCATCTTTTCTATCTTGTCCATATCCAAACCGGCAAAATCAAATGTATATGTTTTTTCAGTTTCCTCTTCAAGCTTTGAAAACCCCGACACCTCCATTAAGTGTTCCATTGCAGCGTTCATCGGAAAAGTAGCATATATGGCATCTATAGACAGTTCGCTTGCTATCTCGCATAATTTGGCTATCAACTCTTTTGCAGCGCCTTTGTTTGCTTTCTTTTGGATCGTATGGATCAGGCGCAGATACATGATGTTATCCGATATTTCCGCAACGAGCACCGCGCAGGCCTCATCATCTTCTACACATCCGAGTTTGATCGTTTCTCCTATAAAAGTCTCCTTGGGGAGAAGAGCTGCAAAGCTATCAATATTTGTTTCGTTTATAAATGTGATATCCATTTACTGTCCTCCTCCCTGAGCCGAAGATCCCGGTACCACCGGTTTGGTTTTGGGTCCCTTACTTATTACTTCCGGAGTTAAAGTAAAACACTGTTCAAACTGTCTTTTTTTAGAATCCTTCTGGTAAACATCCTCCAGTTTCCACCATGAAAGTCCTCTGAAACCGCCTAAAACAGATGTTTCTTCATCATCCGAGAGATTACGTTTTACATGTTCTTTGTGAAGGAGCAATACAGAACCAAACCCTTCAGAACTTACCGGTTCCTCGCCCCCCGGGGTTTTCGCTTCTCCATATTCCCTGTTGTACGTATTAAAAGGATCTCTTACAAGCAGATACCATGTACCATCCTTGTACGCGGTATCAACAACGTTCATAAAATGTCCGGGCGTTCCCAGCGAAACAGCGCCTCCTGCATCAGTTGCTTCCTTGCAAGTCGCAAGAAAATCGATCTGATACTGATCGTATTTCCCATTGTTTTCGTACAGGAAATGATGTGCATATTCCTTTGCCCTATCTGAAGCCAGTTTCTTTTCATCTTGATATTTTCGCAAGCCGACCGGATTATTTATCGATCTTACACCATAAAGATCAAAATCTGCACCATCTAAAGTATCTCTCAGTTCCTTAGGTGATGATTCATCTATTCCCGCCTGTCTGAATATTTCCTCCGTCATTTGATTGATCTCTCCGACAAGCAGATCTCCGGAAGAATCATCCGAATTCAGTTTTACAATAATTTCTCCCAACAGTTTTCGGAGCATTTCGTCAGAAAACTTTGTCAGTTCCGTACCATTATGTAATACCGACCTTCCTTCAGACAGATCACCAAAATTCTTCTTTAATCTGGCCTTATATTTCTCCAGATCTGCTTCCGTCGAAGTTATGGTATTCAATCTGGTCATAATAGCATCTTTTCCCGCCTGATTTACCTTATGTTCAAGGAGCCCTGATATTTCATCGAGCTGCGGTGCAAAAAGCTGTTGATCTTCTGCAAATGATTCCTCCAACGTTTCCATAAAAACGGTATAGCATATTCTATCGCCACACCCCTGCATCTTGGCAGTGATCATATCCTGCAGATGTTTAGGAAGGCCGGAAAGCAGTTCCCTCATAACGGCTTTCTGATCGTCTTTGACGACATCCGAATAAATAACGTTTGAGGAATTCTCATATGTTTGCGGACTATGGGAATATATCTCTCTGCCCAACATATGCATCATCGCTTTATCAGCATCCCCCTCAGTCAATTCTCCTGCCATATTATGCATAGTTCCGCCTTCCATAGTCATCCGGCGATTCGCGGCAAATCCGGCGGCGGCAAATGCTTTTTCAATGAGCTGAACCCATACGCAGTCATCGGCATTCCCGTTTCCTTCCTCATAATCCTTTCTGATTCTGAAATATCTGGGTTTATAGATATCCTGCGGTATTCTCGTTGGCTGGCCATTTATCATAGCTGTAATACTAGCTGGTTCAGATGTATACAGGCGCACCAAAACTGTACCGTCTCCAAGATCCTTCATCATATGTGTTATAAAATCGGGGGCTGTAGCAACCAGCGTGGTGATCGCAGACATAAGCCAGCAGTCACCGATGGTACTCTGTTTTATATCATTTATGTTAGGTGTATGAAGGAAAAGCGGAATGTCCCTTATATTACTTTCTTCCATGTTTGGAAGTATCTTTGTGTCTTCGGTAATAACTTCAGACCTCTCTGCCAGATACCGAAACTCCTCCGCATCCATATCTTCACCCAGGGACCCGCCCCCAAGAGTGGTAATCTTTTGCGCAGCCTCCTGTAAAAAGGCCTTCTTTGCGGCCGTTTCAGGTGAAGCATCATCTCCGTGCTTTTCTAACCATGCTTTCTGTGTTTTAAGAAAAGTATCAAGAAAAGCCATCTCCATTTCCGTGGTATCGCGGTTTACTATTCCGGCAATATCAACATAATGAGTAAGAGCTTCCTGTGCTTTTTTATATTCGGCATCCTGATCATCCTGCGGAGCATCACCCAAAAGCGACCTTAATCTCATCTTATGAGGATCCTGAAAATACTTACTGAGGAGTATATTCGGAGCATTTCCTCTCCTCCAGGTAACAGGCTTTCCCTCCGCTATACTCAATGCCTTTTCAGGAAGTTTTTTCATTTTCTCAACGGACTCATCATAACGGGAAGCCCCATGATCCGCCGATCTCTTTTTTCGCATGATCCAGCTGACCAGACGCATGAGATTTGCATTAAAAGAACCTATTTTTCCTCCCTCCTGCAGATGAGTATAATTTACACCTCTGAATACATATATCCTTTGATCCCAGGCCTCATTGCCCTCTTCAAAGTGCCTGTCAGCCAGATACCTGGCTTTTTCTTCAAGTGTATCTTCATTTTTGAAAACATACTCAGCCAGACCAAGATTCCGGATAAGGTCCCCTACTTCCCGCTGCTCCGGAGTCTGATTGCTGCTCTTAAAACTTGTCAGTTCAGAGTTGTAATGACTGCTGTAATAGGGATTCTTGATAACCGCTTTTTTTGCGCGGTAATAAGGAATAAGTTTATCGCATTTCTCGATCTTTGCAGAAAGCATTTCTTTTTCAGGTTGAGACAGACCATCCAAAAAGTCCGGATTTGATCCAAGAAGCCTTTTTATAGCCAGTGTTTTTTGCGATATTTCTTCCAGCCTTGCACTTTCCTTTGCAAATGACTCATCAGAGCGAAGATCTATATTATCCATAGGCATTTCAAGAAATCTGATCTTGCAGGTTTCCAGTGCTTGCACCGCCGTATCCCGGTTTACCGCGTCGGTGATCAGTTTTTTGTTTGCCTCTGTATTCTTTTCACCCTCTAAAAAAAAGCAGGAAAGATCTCTCATCAGGACATGTGCTGAGCTTTTATCCTCGTATCCGGCTTCAGCGGCATAATCCAGCGCCTTAAACATGCGCTCGGTGTACTGAGCTCCCGCTTTCTTTTCTTCCTCTTCTATTATTCCGGCGTTCTTTTGTTTTGCATGAATGGCGGATCCCTTCAAATGCTTCTTGACATTGCGCTTACTCTCGGATGTTTCGGATCTGAAGCTCACAGAAAACCTGTCGATTTCCGCATGCTTTGACACACGAATGGTCATAGTGTCTTCAAAAGCTTTAAGCACACTGGAGCGATTGCTCTGCATAACAGTTTCTCTATCATACTTAAATGCATCTTCTGATAAAACTCTTGTCAGATCTTCCTGCGAAGCTACTTCTGTCTGTTTTCTGAAAATCGTTTCTTCCGGACTAAACAGTGTTTTCTGTTCTTCTCCCGCCATACCTTCTCTCCTTTCATGTTGTGCCGATATCTTCAGCTTACGTTTTTAACTATATTCCTTGCCCAGATCCCGCTTCTGACCATGATCCCGCCTATGATACATTTTATGATCTCAAGGGACAGAACAATTATCATCATCTGTAATACACCCACTTGAGTAAAACGGCTGAGACAGAAAGCGATGGGAACGGATATTATCCACGCAAAGCAACTGTCAAATATAAATGTTATCAGCGTATTTCCTCCGCATCGGATCGTAAAATACGAAGCGTGAGTATACGAAAATGCCGGCATCAGCGCTCCCTGTACGATCAGTATCAATGTGGCCAGATGTCTCACATCCTCGGTGGTATTGTAAAGCTTCGGGAAGATCGGTGCCACAGCTATCATGATGAGCCCAAACAGTATTCCGCATGCTACGGTAAATGCTCTCATCTTTCGTGCGTGATCCTTTGCCTTTTCTATATCCCCACTTCCCAGGATCTGTCCCACCACGATCCCCACGGACTCTCCCATCGCCAGGAATGCTACCCCTAAAAGATTCCATAGCGTGGAAGAAATATTGATGGATGCAACAGCGCTCAAGCTTCGGTATGAATAACACTGATTCATGGTGGTCTGACCCAGAGCCCAGAGAGCCTCATTTGCCATAAGGGGAAGTGACTTGAGCAGGAATTTTCCCGCCAGATTTCCCGGTACCAGCAGACTTTTGAATGCGCCTATGATAAATCTGTGCTGTGCACTGTGTGTACCTGTGTAGATTGCAAGAACTCCCAATTCCACAAAACGAGAAAAAACTGTGGCTATGGCCGCACCCTTTGCACCCAGAGCGGGAAGTCCCAGCAAACCGTAGATCAGCAGGAAATTTCCGATGAGATTAACAAAGATCGCAATCAATGATGCAACCATTGGCACTCTGGTCTGTCCCGTATCGCGAAGCGTGCCGGAGTATGCATTGGTTATAGCTACCGGAACCAGGCCTATGATCATGATCCTCATATACTCGGTACCGATCTTTAATGTCTCTGCCGCATCCGCGGGTGAGCCCTCTCCCTTTAAGAAAAAACCGACCAGCGTCTCAGCCGCAAAGAATAAAAAGCATCCGGCAAGAAGTGTCAGGACTACATTTATGATAAGTTTGAACCTGAAGGTGTATCTTACTCCTTCATCATCTCCCATTCCGTAATACTGGGCTGTGAAAATACCCACACCCGCAGCTGCACCGAATACCAGCAGATAATAAACAAACATTATCTGATTTGAGATCGCAACGCCGGAAAGGGAATTGGTGCCAAGGCGCCCGATCATAAGATTATCCAAAAGGTTTACGAAGTTGGACACTCCGTTCTGTACCATGATAGGTACGGCTATCATAAGGACCATTTTGTAAAAAGGTCCGTCTCCAATGTATTTTTTAATATTCATATCAGGTCATATTCTTCATTTCGTTAAACATTTCTATATCGTCTGCAGTAACCGAGATGTTGGTGGTAACCGGATCCTCTCCGGGGCGCTTTACCGTCAGTTCGATGACAGTGCCCTCCTGAATGGGTCTGGAAAATACCGTGTTTAAAAATGCAACAAACTTGGGATGATTCTTCTCAAATTTGCTCTTCATATTCATCATTCTCATAAGACTTGCAGGATTCAAAGCCATAATATAATTCCTCCGTTTTCGATCATAATCTTCTAAATTCCGGTGTTCTCTTTTCAAACACACAATAGTACTTAAAGCCGCATTCTTTCAGCAGTTCACAGGCTCTGTCAAAGCCGTCTGCCACATTTTGAGGCTGATGCGCATCCGAACCGATGGTTATTATTTCCCCACCCAGCTCCCGGTATCTTCTGAGGAGTTTTTCACAGGGATGAAATTCCTTCATTCCCTTTTTAAGTCCGCCGGTATTTAATTCGATCGCTTTTTCTTTATCCAGAAGTGTCTTGATGATCTCATCAAACACCTCCGCATGTCTTCCGTAATCGTAGGGTGCATCGGGAGAAGCTCCGTATCTCACCACATAATCAAGGTGTCCGTATACATCAAAATTTGAATTCTTCTTTATGCTGTGAAGTTCTTCCTCGAAATATGCGTGATAGGCATCCTCTCTGTCACGTCCCTCAAAATACTCGGGAAAATACGGATCCACTCCGTTTACAAGATGTGTCGATCCGATGATGAAATCAAACTCATGGGATTTTGCAAGTACCGCATTTTCTCTGATGCAGGAATCCTGAAAGCCGATCTCAATGCCAAAAAGAAGTTTCATTTTTCCTTCGTATTTTTGCTTATATTGGATCAGTTCATACAGATAAGAATCCACATTTAAGACCCAGTCTTCCTTTGGGATCTCAAACTCCTCCTGCATATTGAAATCGTTGTGCTCCGTAAAGCACATGGTATCAAGACCTGCTTTGATCCCCGCCTCTATCATATCCTCCATGGATGCTTTTGAATCCGCGGAAAAATGTGAATGCAAATGGCAATCTGCTTTTATAGACATATCAAACCTCCACCCAAAACATAATCATTTTCATATAAAACAAGGGACTGCCCCGGCGTCGCAGCTCTGACAGGCTTATCAAACCGGCATATGCCCCTGCCCTCTTCTGTCATTTCAAACACGCCTCTCTCACCGGCGTGATTATATCTGATCTTTGCAACAACGGACCTCTTCTCCCCGGGCTTCATGTTTTCCACGGACATAAAGAAAACATGATCACAGGTAACCTCCGTGGTGAAGAGTTCTTCATTTTCCCCCAGGACCACCCTGTTGTTTTCGGGATCGATCTTTGTCACAAATATCCTGTGGCCTGCGGCTATCTCGAGACCTCTTCTCTGACCTATGGTGTAATGTGTGATCCCCTTATGACGGCCTAATACCTTGCCTGCAGAATCAACAAAGTCCCCCTCAGGTATCTTTACATCCGTATGGGAATCAATGTATTCCGAATAATCATTTGAATCAACAAAGCATATCTCCTGACTGTCAGGCTTAGAAGCCACAGGCAGCTTAAGGTCGCTTGCTATTCTCCGGATCTCATCTTTTTCGTAATCACCTATGGGCATCAGAGTGCGGGACAGCTGCTCCTGTGTCAGTCCGTAAAGCACATAGGTCTGATCCTTTCTGGCAGTGACTGAATTCTTCACAGCATATCTTCCGTTTTCCAGCTTATCTATGCGGGCATAGTGACCTGTTGCAACATATTCTGCACCAAACTCATTTGCAGTCTCTATCATTGCTGCCCATTTAACATTGGGATTACACTGAACGCAGGGGTTAGGAGTTCTCCCCTTCAAGTATTCGGAGACAAAGTATTCCTCCACTCTTTTTCTGAACTGCCCGGTATAATTAATGGCGTGATGTTCTATTCCAAGGACCTTTGCGACTTCCAACGCTTCCGAAGCATCAGACAGATTCTTATATATATCCGCGGGATCGTCGTCATCATGCCAGAAATCATAGGTGGCACCGATAACCTCGTATCCTTCTTTTTTAAGCAGATATGCGGCCACGGAGGAATCCACTCCCCCGGACATACCCACTATCACTTTTCCTCTGCTCATTTTATGCCAATTCTTTCTGTAGAAATTTTAGTAACACATACATAGTTATTTTAACATTTAATGCGGATTATATCTATATTTTTTGCTTTGTGGAAAAAGCTGTTAAAAAGCTTAACAGGATAACAAAAAGAAATCTTCTGAAGGTAGGAAAATACAAAAAGACCGGAGCCCTAAGGCTCCGGATCACAGACATTTAAATGATCATTATCAATAGACTTTGGGTACCACGATTCCGTCTGCGTTATCAACTATCGCTCCGGTACCGGTATTTCCCACAAAGAACTGGTACTGTTTAAGAATATTGTCCTTCTGCATGTCAGAAATGGCGTTTTCAACATCCAGGGAGTAGATGTCGCTGTCCTTACCGATGTAACCGTAATCGTCACCTTTGTTAAAGGTCAGCGAAATATCTTCGAGGGCAGCGTCATTTCTCGGCTTTGCCTGAAGATCAAGATCCTGAAGTTTGGGGGAGGCAACCTGCTGTGACTGAAGAGCCGCCTGCCTGTCCTGCTCCTTTACTTCCTCGACACTGACTCTGGGGATGGATGGTACTCGATAATTTCCTATTAAATTTGAATAATCATTAATTCCATTGATTCCCATCCTCTCACCTCCTTGTCAGTTAACGGATGAAGACCTCCGAAAGAAATCCTTTTCCTCCGGTGCCTGTACTAAATATATCGGAAGCCCTTCGACTTTCTTTAGTACCTTTGGCAAAATTTTTATCCGTTTTTTATTTAAGCATGGACTTTAACTCGTCCATAAAGGTGTTCACATCCTTGAATTCCCGATATACAGAAGCGAATCTGACATAAGCTACGGCATCCAGATCCTTGAGTTTGTTCATGACCAGCTCGCCTATAACATCGCTGGGGATTTCCTTTTCCTCCATCTGTGAGATGTCATTTTCCACATCATCCACAAGCTTGGTGATGTCGGACACACTGACAGGTCTCTTGTGGCAGGCTCTTAATACGCCGCTCTCTATCTTTGCCCTGTCGTAGGTCTCTCGGTTATTATCCTTTTTAATGATAATAAGCGGAATGGTCTCCACCTTTTCATAGGTGGTAAAACGCTTATTGCAGTCATCACAGATACGGCGTCTGCGGATAGATGCATTATCATCGGCAGGTCTCGAGTCAATAACTCTTGTATTGTCATTACCACAATACGGACATTTCATAGATTCTCTCCATCGGGAAAACCGTCCCCTATTTCTCATATAATTTTTGACGCATATTTTAGTCTGATACACGGATTGCGCGCCATTATTAATTATATAGAACAAAAATATTTATGTCAACTTATATGTATCCCACTTGGATGGAGCTTTTTCAAACTCATCATGTCTTTCAAAAAGCTTATCGTTCATCCATGCCACTGCATCCTCAACACCGTCCCTGTCAAAGGAAAACTCCTTTGATTCCTTGGCTTCTGCAGGAGTGGTGTGGAAATTGAAGGGCTCTGGCCATATTGTGCATAAAAGGACTTTTTCAGTCTTTTCTTCCCCGTCATCCGCGGTGAATTTCTTTTCCGATTTTTCCAATCTGTATCTCATACCGTCACTGGAACCGGTAAATTCTGTTTTCTTTAAATACTCCATAGAAAGGATCTCATCCTTATTAACCATAATATCCTCCGATCGTTCAAAGCTGTTTCCGCTCCTACTATGCAGAAAGATGCGAAAAAATAACCCTTTAGGGAAAAAAAGGCCTGCCCTTAAGGCAGGCCGTGAAATCTTATTTGATTAGTTGTCCTGTTTGTTTCCGCCGTTTCTTGAGAGGAACCCGGGAATCTTGATCTCAGTCTGTGCAACACTGGGACGGATCTGGGGAATGGTTCCCGTATGTCCGGTCATAACAGGTCTCAGGGACTGAGTATTCTGTGTAGGAATGGTGCCTGTCTGCTGAGTATGAACGGGAGCAGTTGCAGAATATCCCTGGCTTGCCGCAGAAAATCTGGGCTTGTTGACGATGGGAACACGATTTACAGTGGTGCTATCCATGGGAGCTGCCTCAAGTCCGGTAGCGATAACCGTTACTACACAGGAATCCGTCATTTCCGGGTTGGGGTTAGCACCGGGGATAAGGTTAAGGCTCTCACCTGCAAGGCTCTGAATATAATTACAAGCAACCTCCAGATCGTAAAGGGTGATATCACCGGATACACATACGATCGCATCTGTTGCCGACTCAACCTTGGTTTCAAGAAGAGGCGACTCTATAGCAAGTCTGACTGCCTCTTCGGCTCTGTTATCGCCGGATGCAACACCGATACCGATGTGAGCCACACCATGGTCCTTCATGATAGTCTTGATATCTGCAAAGTCTACATTAACTCGAGCATTCTCAGTGATAAGGTCTGTGATACCGCGAACGGACTGCTGAAGAACTTCATCAGCCTTTCTGAGTGATTCCTCAATAGGAGCACGTCTGTCTATGATCTCGCTGAGCTTGTAGTTAGGGATGCAGATCATGGTGTCTACACTCTCTGCAAGCTTCTCGATCCCGACCTTTGCGTTGTTCTTTCTGACATTTCCTTCCCAGTTGAAAGGCTTGCTGACTACAGCAAGTGTAAGGATATCCATCTCTCTGGAGATCTTTGCGATATAGGGAGCTGCACCGGTACCGGTTCCACCACCCATTCCGCAGGTTACGATGACCATATCCGCACCCTGAATGGCTGCTCTGATATCCTCTTCGCTCTCCTGTGCTGCCTTCTCGCCGATCTCGGGCTTGGAACCTGCTCCCAGTCCGCCGGTGAGCTTGGCTCCGATCTGGATCTGCTTCTTTGCCTTACAGAGATCAAGTGCCTGCTTATCGGTATTTACTCCGATAAACTCCACACCACTCATATTTTCATCGACCATTCTGTTAACTGCATTATTTCCGGCTCCGCCGACGCCGATAACAACAATCCTCGCCTTTTTATCCGGCTCTATCTCTCTTATATCAATGGGCACTTTCGTTTCCTCCAAAATGTACTTTTACACACATATATAATAATATAATCATTTTCAACTTTTCGCAACGGAAAAAAACAAGAAAATGAAAAATTTTCTTATCCCTTTAATTGGAGTCTTCCTTGAAGATATACATGCCGTTTGTTTCGTCATATTCTTCCATGTGGAGCACTCCGCTGTGGCCCTGAAGCCGGTCCAAAAAGAAGGGAAGGTTCATGACCTTGTCCTCTATATGGTTGATATCGCTTCCGAGGCTTACCCTGACCTGTCCGAAATATAAAGTGACCTCGCCTTCATCATGGAAATAGATCCTGTCCACGCTAAGGTCATATTTATCCATAAGCTTTGTGATATCCAGTGTTCGGCTAAAGTATTCTCCGTCCCCGGTTCCCAGCTTTTTCCCGATCTCAACGCTGTTAAAGGCGATGCCGGTCACCTGGGGAATGCCTTCTGTCAAAACATTGGAACTCTCGACCACGTAACCGTCTTTGTCAAAATACATATACCTGTCAAGGTATTTCACATATCCTGCAAGGGCTTTTTCAAACACCACGATCTTGATGGAATCCTTTGTGGGCACAGAAACCGAAATGCTGTCCACAAAGGGAACATCAGTGATCTTTTTATTCTTGTACTTCCACGAAAGGATCAGCGAATTATCTCCCAGCGGCCCCTCCATTACCATATCGGAGATCTGCTTGGAAGTGTAATGCTTATTTCCTTCCACTGTAACTTTCTCGGGATCGATCCTGTATGCGGTCAGCAGATAGTAGATCCCGCCCAGGATCCCGGCTACGATGGCAAGCCCTACCACTATATTGATAATAAGGCGTGTTCCTCGTCTCACTTTCTCACCTCTGCACGATTACTGCGATTTACCGCAAATACAATTCCCATTTCCGCCATCAGAAAGCATACCGAGGATCCGCCGTATGACACAAAGGGAAGGGATACTCCGGTATTTGGCATACTGTTTGTGGCTACTGCGATATGCATCACCACCTGAACCATAACATGAGCCATTACCCCCACCACCAGCATATATGAGAATGTATCCTGTGTCTTACTTGCGATAAGATACATTCTGGAAATAAGCAGGATAAACATTATGATAACGGTTATGGCACCCACAATGCCCAGCTCTTCGCAGATAACCGAAAAGATCATATCATTATGAGGCTCGGGCAGGTTTGACATCTTCTGGATGCTCTGTCCCAGTCCTCTTCCCCAGACGCCGCCGTTTCCGATGGCATACAGGGACTGAATCGCCTGGTGGGCCGTAGTATCTGACGAATTCTCCGGGTGCAGCCAGGCGTAGATCCTGGCAAGTCTGAAGCCGGAATCCGTGATATCCGCATGTTGGACGTACAATATGATTATGATGCCTACTATGCCCACAACACCTATCACCACCAGAAATCTCAGATAATCTTTGCTCACCATAAATGTCATGATAAAAGAGATTGCATAAATAATAATGGCGGAGCTGAGGTTATCCGTTACTGCACGGATGATGATACAGGCGGGAAGAGGGAGCGCAAGAGTGATCCCAAATATCTTCCAGTCACTGAGATTGTTCTTGTGGGCGTTTAGCCAGACCGCCATAAAGACTATCATGGCGAGCTTTGACACCTCAGCGGGCTGAAGGTTAAATCCCGTTCCCGGTATCTCGATCCATCTGGATGCATTGTGGGATGAAATACCAAAGGGTATAGTCAGCAGGGGCAGAAGGACTGCCACAGCATAGATAATCCAGGGCAAAAGAGGGAACTTATTAATGATCCTGTATGGGAAAAACATGAAAGCAACTGCACCCACGATTCCCACTATATCCGCAATAGCCTGTCTTGTAAGGTAATGTGTGGGATCCTTAAAGTCCCTGACCGCAACATAGGAGCTTGCGGAATAAACCATTATAAGCCCGAATCCCAGCATGAAGATAAGGATAAGTACCATGTTCCAGTCAAATCCCATCTTCGAAACTCTGCGAATCTGCTGTTTTGTGAATTTTCTGACGTTATCCGCCGTTGTTTCCTGTGTATTAGCCATTTGACCTCCCGGGGCAGCTTAATTTCAGTGCCCTGTAGTATCCTGTCTTTGAGCCGTGCTCAGATTGCCGTTTACGGGGACATCCGTTCCCATGGATTCATTTACATCATCCACAAGTTCACCGGTATCGGCATAGTACTTTTCTCCGTTGTCGGGATTGACTCTGTAGCCTGTAGCAGGGTCAATTGGATATGTCATCCACTTCGGATAAATATTTGCGCTCTCGCCTGTGTTATCTATAATGGATCCTTCGGTGACGAACTCCTCTTCTTTTTCTTCCTCGGAGTTCTGAATGATACCGTTATAGTTGTATGTATTCTCCAGCTGCTTTGCATCAAGCTCGGCGATCTCTTTTTCGGAGAGCTCTTCAGTCATATAGATTCCCAGGTAAGGAAGTGTCTCTGTGAGGACATTTCTCACAATACCCGTCGCAAACTTTGCATCATCCTGCTTTGCAACATTGGGTCTGTCCACAACCACATAGATGGCGATCTGAGGATCATCTGCGGGTGCATATCCCATGAAGGATACAACGTATTCCTTGTTTCCTCTGGGGAGTGTCTCCGCTGTTCCCGTCTTTCCGCCGATGGCGTAGCCGGCAGGTCTTGCGGTCTTACCGGTTCTTCTGTCTCCGCCTTCCTCCATAACGGTGGCTCTGGTGTACTGTCTCATCTTTTCGGAAGTACTCTCGGAAATAACCTGCTTTAAAATTCGGGGCTCGATATTCTCGATGGTCGCTCCGTTTGCGTTGGTTATCTTGTTTACCATATGGGGCTCATAATAATATCCGCCATTGATCAGCGAACAGAATCCGGAGATCATCTGGATCATTGTGACGTTAAAGTTCTGACCGAAGGTATTGGTTGCGAGGTCAGAAGGAAGCATATCCTTTGAATTGTATACAAGAGAGGCCGTTCTGGCCTCGCCTGCAAGATCGATATTGGTCTTTAATCCAAAGTTAAATACCTTCTGGAACTGGCAGAACCTGTCCTTGCCCATAGCCTGCCCGATCTTCATAAGGGCCACGTTGCAGGACCATGCGATGGAATCCTGTACCGAAACAGCTCCGTCACCGCCCGATGCGTAGGTGTGACACTTGATCTTGTGTCCGCCCACCTCCATGTAGCCGTTACAGGTATAAACCTCATTTCCGGTGATGGCTCCGCTCTCTAAAGCAGCAGCCACGGTAAAGGGCTTTGCGGTGGATCCGGGCTCATAGGTATTTGAAATGCAGTAGTTTTTCCAAAGAGCGGAGAAGTTAACATTCAGCTGCTCATCGCCCATGGATCTCAAGGATTCCTCAGTGATGGGATCCTTTGTGGTCTCATATTCTATATATCCGGCAGGGTTTGTAAATGCCTGGATATACTGCGTTCCGATAAGGGGTCCCACGGACTTGTAATTATTCGGATCGTAGTCCGGGTAGTTTGCCATTGCCAGCACTTCACCGGAGTTTATATCCATCACCACACAGGCAAGGTTTTCGGCGCCGTTTCCGGTTCTGACATTGTTTTTATATTCTTCGTTGAATTCTCTTAAGTACTTTTCTACGATCTTCTGAATATTTGCGTCAATGGTGGAATGAAGAGTATATCCGTCCACAGCGGCTTTGACGGTTCTTTCAAGAGTTTCATCGTCATTTTGATAGCCGTACTCTCTTCCGTCCGTACCGGTAAGGATCGTATCATAGTACTCTTCCAGACCATACTGGCCCTCGGCATTTGAATTCTTTCTGGTGAATCCCAGCACCGTAGATGCCAGACTGCCGTTTGGATATACTCTCTTATACTCTTCCTCAAAAAATACACCCTTGATGTAATCGTTTTCTTCCTTAGCGGCAAGAAAGGCAGATATATCACTGTAGGAAAGTCTTCTGGCCACAACATAGTATCTGCTGTTTTCGTTGTTTGTCACGTAGTACCTGATGGCATCCACGTCCACCAGGTCAGCAGGAAAGCACTCGGCCAGAGCTTTGAGTGTGGGATCCAGGTATCTGTGATCCGTATACGTAAGCATAACGGACGCATCTATCACCATGTTGTACACCTTTTCAGATGTGGCGAGAATGCTTCCGTTGGCATCCAGGATATCTCCCCTCTTAAAGGGCAGAATGACCGAGTCATAGGACTGATTCTGCAATACAGCCTTCTGATATTCGGTGCCGTGTTCCTTAACAATATAAATCAGCCGGATAGTGAGAGCGGTTAATAGCAGTATGGTGATCACAAGCAGTATCACCAGTTTTGTCGCCCTGTTCTGGCCGTTTGTTATCTGCGGCCTACCCGACTGAAATCTTTTTCTTTTTTGCAGTTCTTTATTATCTTCCATATTACCAATTGCCATCAGCTTTGCGCATGTAATCGTTTCCTGCGGAGGTGTAAGTGATAACCTGTCCCTCGGAAGCGTATTTCATGCCAAGCTCTCCGCGAGCGATGTTTTCTATACTCTCAAGGTCCACACTGCTGGCGATCCTGGCGTAATGCTCATCGTTCTCGGACTGTAGATTGTTCAGCTGGATCTGCTTGCTCGCAACGGCCTTTACCTTGGATGTAAGCTCGCTCTGTAACTGTACATAGTTTATCACAGTTATGGCAAAAACTACAAATGCAATTCCCGCAATGGAAAATCCCAATACGCTAAAGCTTGATGCCTTACGGGTTTTATGAACTTTTCCAGGCCTGTATTCTGGCTCGTACTGTCTTCTTTCTCTGTAATCGTAATCTCTTGCTGCGCTTCCGTACGCATATTCGTTTCTTGAGGTGTTTCTGTAATCTGCCATCTCTCTACCCTTTTTGCTTCCTTGCTAAGTTCTCTACTCTCTCTCAAATACTCTGAGCTTTGCGCTCTTGGATCTTGAATTCTCTTCCAGTTCTCTGTCCGACGGGATTATGGGCTTTCTCGTGATCACTTTCCCCAGTGGTTTTTTTCCGCATACACAAACGGGAAATTCCGGAGGACATGTACATGGATTTTCGTTTCTCTTAAAAGCGGATTTGACTATCCTGTCTTCCAATGAATGGAAGGTTATGATGCAGAACCTTCCGCCGGGCTTCAAAGCCTTTATCATCTCATCAAGTGAGTTTTCAAGTACCTTCAGTTCCTGATTGCACTCGATCCTGATAGCCTGGAAGGTTTGTTTGGCGGGGTGTCCGCCCGTCCGCATCTTTGCCGGGATCGCCGCGTGGATTATCTCATCCAGCTGTGAGGTGGTCTCTATCCTGCCCTTTCCTCTTGCGATCACTATGTGTTTTGCTATATTCTTTGCGAATTTCTCTTCGCCGTAATCTCTTATGATCCTGTAAAGTTCGCTCTCGGAATATCCGTTTACTATGTCCGAAGCTGTGAGTTCCTGCCTTTGGTCCATCCTCATATCCAGGGGAGCGTCATATCTGTAGGAAAAGCCTCTGTCTGCCGCATCCAGCTGATAGGAACTCACTCCCAGGTCCAAAAGTATTCCGTCGAACTCTTTTATTCCGTCCTCTGCAAGCTGCTCTATGGCGTTGCAGTAGTTGTTTCTGATTATCGTCACTCTGTCGGAGTATTCTTTTAATCTTTCACTCGCAGCCTCTATTGCCGCCGCATCCTGATCAACTCCGTACAGATGGCCCGTTTTCAATCTCTTTGCTATCTCGCTTGAGTGACCCGCACCTCCCAGGGTTCCGTCAAGATATATCCCATCGGGCTTTATCTTCAGCTCTTCTATTGTTTCTTCAAGCATCACAGAATAATGTTTGAATTCCATGCTTTCTTCCTTTATAGATCCGGCTTAGATTGAAATTCCTCTTGAGAAAAGGTTCTTTACCGCATCCTTCGGATTGGTCTTGCCTTCTCTTTCATTCCAGCTGTCCGTAGCCCAGATCTCAGCCTTGCCGTCCGTAGTACCCACTATGGTGACATCCTTTGTGAGCCCTGCGTATTCCTGCAGATTGGCTGGCACCAGTATACGTCCGTGGGCATCCACCTCAACATATGCGGAACCGGAACCGAAGAATCTCTTTACCTCTCTGGCGTCATCATCAAATGTGGGAAGGGTGTTCAGCTTTGCCTGAAATGCACTCCACTCTTCCTCGGAGTAGACCACCAGGCATTTATCGATCCCCTTGGAAATAACGAAGCTGTCTCCCAGTACGGTACGAAACTTTGAAGGAACACTCATACGGCCCTTGGCATCGATTGTGTGATTGTATTCTCCGATGAGTCCGGCCACCGTGCTGCTCCTTTCAATAGCTGTGAGTTTAACTTCGTTTTATCCCACTTTATGGATAAATCATCCCACTTTGTCCCACTCACAACCAAAATTCTACCTTAAAATACCCCATAATGCAATAGTTTTCAAGGATTTTTTTAAATATTTCTTAATAAATTGTTTGGGTAAAAATAGACAAAAAAATAGACAGTAGCCGTCTGACTACTGTCTGTTTGTACAAAAAATACCATATTTTGATGCTTTTTTATGTCTAAGCCCATATATAGTGGGCCGAGGTGGGATGGAATATATTAAGACGTTTTATTTTTTCTTAAAATCTTATGTTTTCCCACTTTATGGATTCAAGGATCATGCCTTTGCTTCGGGCTTTTTTACTTTCAGGATCTCCGGAAGCTTATCCTTCTTGATGAGGATACGACATACCACCTCTCCTATGACTGCTGCCGTGATAAGCACTATCGCTACAACCTGTGACACCGGGATATGGGTGCCGATGAGATAAAGCTGGTCTGTGCGGATCCCTTCGATGATGAATCTCACGATACCGTATCCGGCGAAATACCAAAGACACATCTCGCCGTTAAAGGATCTCTTCTTTCTGAATATAAGAAGGAGTGCAAATACCACAAGATTGCATACGCATTCATACAGGAAAGTGGGATGAACCTGAATAAAGTTCTCTCCTTCTCCGATATGTGAAGCAAGCTCATCGGATATGTCTCTTGCCCTTACCGCTTCAATGGGAAGTCTCATGGCGAAGAGATTATCGGTGTATTGTCCGAATACTTCTCTGTTAAAGAAGTTGCCCCAGCGTCCGATGGCCTGTCCCAGTATAAGACCCGGCATAGCCGCATCCGCCATGGTGAAGCCGTTTATCTTCTTTACCTTGCTGAATATGAAAGCCGTCAGGAAAGCGCCTATAACGCCTCCGTAGATGGCGATACCGCCCTGGCGAAGGTTAAATACACTCCAGAAGTTATCCTTATAATACTCCCAGGAGAATATTACATAGTAGATCCTGGCTCCGATCAGACCGCCGATTATTACGAATATGGCAAAATCCCAGAAATTACCGTCCTCCTGTCCGTACTCCTTTGCGACCTTTGAAGCCACGATCAATCCGCAAAGAATGCCGATAGCAAATGTGATACCGTAAAAAGCGATGGAAAAATTGCCGATAAAAAACTGCTTCGGCACGTTTTCCAAATATATTCCCAGATTGGGGAATGCAATATCTGTAGCGTTCATTTTTGTTTCCTTTTACACATTAAATCTAAAGAGGATAACGTCGCCGTCTTTGACCACATAGTCCTTGCCCTCGATGCCCACAAGGCCCTTTTCACGGGCTGCTGCCAGTGAACCGAGTTCTAACAGATCCTTGTAATTCACAACCTCTGCCTTGATGAATCCGCGCTCAAAGTCGGTGTGGATCTTTCCTGCTGCCTGAGGAGCCTTTGTGCCTACCTTTATGGTCCATGCGCGGCACTCATCCTCTCCTGCGGTCAAAAAGCTCATAAGTCCCAGAAGCTTATAGCTTGCTGCAATCAGCTTATCAAGTCCCGATTC
>CACXGM010000073.1 GCA_902767075.1 uncultured Lachnospiraceae bacterium | reverse complement strand
GGGGGCCTTATACGAAAAGTTTGAACTGCTAAAGGAAGAACTGGCGGAACGGGGAATGTTCGCTGAAGAATACAAACAGCCCATACCCCAAAATGCGAGAAAAGTGGGTATTGTTACCGCATCCACCGGAGCAGCTGTCAGGGACATTATAAATGTATCCACGCGCAGAAACCCCTACATCGAATTGATATTGTATCCTGCTATAGTTCAGGGCCCTGAGGCTGCACCCAGTATAGTACGCGGTATAAAAGCACTGGAAAAGTACGGCGTTGATGTGATGATCGTGGGACGCGGAGGTGGATCCATCGAGGATCTCTGGGCTTTTAACGAAGAGATAGTGGCACAGGCCATATTCGATTGCAGTGTGCCCATCATTTCCGCGGTGGGACATGAGACGGACTTTACCATAGCTGATTTCGTGGCGGATAAAAGGGCTGCTACACCCTCTGCCGCAGCAGAACTTGCAGTGAGAGAACTGAGAGAGACAGACGATCAGATACGCAGCAGACGGGATGCTCTGAATGACAGGATCATGAATATCCTGCGAAGAAAGCGCGATTGCGTGGCGGCTTTTGAGAAGCAGATCGCACTTCTGTCTCCACAGGCAAAGATCCGGCAGTCAAAGGACAGGCTTGTCAGAGGGGAGACCGCACTCCATGATGGAATGATAGATCTAATTAAGAGCCGAAGGAACAGGTTGGCGCTGTTAACCTCAAAGCTCGAGGGCGGCTCGCCGCTTAAGAAGCTGGAGAGCGGCTTTGCCTATGTGACGGACGAAAAAGAACGGAGAATAAAGAGCGTCAAGCAGGTTCGCAAAGGTGAGAAACTCAGGCTTACACTAACCGACGGTTACGTGGAGACACAGGTTCTAAAGACGGAGGAGATTAAAAATGGCTGAGAAAAAGGAATCTCTTGAGTCCATGCTGGACAAGATAGACGAAATAGTAGAACAGCTTAATGATGACGATATACCGCTGGAGGAAGCCTTCACAAAGTACAGCAAGGGCGTGAAACTGGTGGAAGAATGTAACAAGTCAATCGACAGAGTGGAAAAGAAGGTTCAGAAACTGTTGGATAACGGATCCACAGAGGATTTTGAATAATGCAGGATAATGATTTTAAAAATGTTCTTAACAGCAGGATAGCTGAAACTGAAAGAATACTGAAAGCTAATCTTCCGGAAGAAAACAAATATTCAAAAACAGTCAGGGATGCCATGGAGTATTCGTTGACAGCCGGGGGAAAGAGATTAAGACCCCTTTTTATGCAGGCTGCTTATGAGCTGTTTTCCTGTGGCGATAATGTAACCATTGGTTACGAACTCTCTGCATTTATGTCTGCTATTGAGTACATCCATACATACTCTCTGGTACATGACGATCTGCCGGCGATGGACAATGACGAGTACCGGAGAGGCAGACTCACCACCTGGAAGGTGTATGGTGACGGAATGGGAGTGCTGGCAGGTGATGCTCTGTTAAATTACGCTTTTGAAATGACATCTAAAGCGGCGCTCAGGGCTATTGAGAACAAAGATCCCGATATGGCCGAAAGATGCATCAGAGCATCCATGGTCCTTTCGGATAAAGCAGGAATATATGGAATGATAGGCGGACAGTGCGCCGACATATGTGCCGAAGGGAAAGGCAGCAATGTCTCAAAAGAGGAGCTTCTCTTTATTCATGAACACAAGACCGGATGCTTGATAGAGGCCGCTTTAATGGTGGGAGGAATCCTGGGAGGCGCAGGAAAAGAGGACGTAGATAAACTGGAAAAGATCGGTTCTGATATCGGAATGGCTTTTCAGATCCGGGATGATATATTGGATGTTATCGGCAATACCGAAGAACTCGGCAAAAAGGTGGGAAGTGATGAAGCAAATCAAAAGACCACCTACGTCACCTTAAACGGGCTTGAGAATTCACAAAAGGAAGTTGAGAGAGTTAGCTATGAAGCACTGACACTTCTTGATGAATTGCCGGGGGATAAGGCATTTTTGAATTCATTGACTAAAATGCTCATCGGTAGAACAAAATAGGAAATAGCAGATGTATCTTGATAAAATAAACAAAGTCGGAGATATCAAAAAAATATCCCCGGATCATTTGAATATATTGAGTAACGAGATCCGTGAGTTTCTGATCGAAAAGATCAGTCATACCGGCGGACATCTGGGTTCCAACTTAGGCGTGGTGGAACTCACAATGGCGCTTCATCTTGAACTCAATCTTCCAAAGGACGAGATCATATGGGATGTGGGACATCAGTCCTATACTCATAAGCTTTTGTCCGGAAGAAAAGACGGATTTGATACTCTTCGCATGTATGGCGGTATGAGCGGCTTCCCCAAGAGAAGGGAGAGCGATTGCGACTGCTTTGACACAGGACACAGCTCCACTTCGATCTCTGCAGGATTGGGTCTGGTGAAAGCAAGAGATCTCATGGGCGAGAAAAAGACCATCGTGTCCGTTATAGGAGACGGTTCATTAACCGGGGGTCTTGCTTTTGAAGCTTTGAATAATGCGGGAAAACTGGATACTAATTTCATCATCGTTTTAAACGACAATAAGATGTCCATATCCGAAAATGTGGGAGGTATCCCCAAGTATCTGAATTCCATCAGAACATCGGAAGGGTATCTTGATCTAAAGGATGATGTCTATAACAAGATCGTGGGCACACCTGCGGGAGACAGCATTGTCAAGAATATCCGCAGGGCAAAGAACAGTATTAAATCCCTCATGTCTCCCGGAATGATGTTTGAGGAGATGGGTGTGGTTTATCTGGGCCCCATCAACGGACATGACATAGATGCGATGCGAAAGGCCATCAAGGAAGCAAAGAGACTGAAGCGTGCTGTCATGATCCATGTGATCACCGAAAAGGGAAGAGGATATGAACCGGCTATACGGCATCCTGCCAGATTCCACGGTACCGGTCCCTTTGATATTGAGACAGGTCTTCCAAAGAAATCCTCAAAGGTTTCCTGGACCAATATCTTTTCCACCGTTATGGTGAAGCTGGGTGCCAGAAATGAAAAAGTATGTGCTGTGACCGCGGCTATGCCGGACGGAACGGGATTAAAGAGGTTTTACAATGCCTATCCCGACAGATTTTTTGATGTGGGCATTGCTGAGGAACATGCGGTGACCTTTGCTGCAGGACTTGCTGCAGGGGGAATGATACCGGTTGTGGCTATTTACTCATCATTTTTGCAGAGAGCTTACGATCAGATAATCCATGATGTATGCCTTCAGCAGCTTCCGGTTGTTTTTGCTGTGGACAGAGCCGGGATCGTGGGCAACGACGGAGAGACACATCAGGGTATATTTGACCTCTCATTTTTATCCGGAATACCGGGAATGACCGTTATGGCGCCCAAGAATCTGTGGGAATTTTCGGATATGCTGAAATTTGCCGTAGATTTCGGAAAGCCCGTTGCCGTCAGATATCCCAGAGGCCCGGTATACGAAGGACTTGAAGAATTCAGATCGGATATCGTATGCGGCGAGGCGGAATGGATATACAGAGAGGAAGAAATCGCTCTGTTTGCCGTGGGTTCAATGGTGGAGACCGGAGAAAACGTAAGAAAGATCCTGGATGAAAAGGGACATAAAGCAAGTCTTATCAATGCCAGATTTGTTTCTCCCATAGATGCGGATGCAGTGAGAGAAGCGCTCCGCTGCCACAAACTGATCGTGACCATGGAAGAGAACGTCAGAAGCGGCGGATACGGCGAAAAGGTTCTGGACCTGATCAATCAGGAGAGACTCAGAGACAAGGGATTGGATGCGGATTGTATGATCTTTGCACTTCCCGACAGCTTTATCGAGCACGGGGATTGCAACAAATTAAAAGAGATCTCCGGAATAGATGCAGTGTCCATTGCAAACAAGATACTGGAGAGATTTTGACGGACTAAGGTTATGAAAGAAAGACTTGACGTTATATTGGTGCAGGAAGGATATGCGCCGTCAAGAGAAAAGGCGAAAGCCATTATAATGAGCGGCGTTGTCTATGTGAACGGTCAAAAGGAGGACAAAGCCGGAAGTTTTTTTGACACCTCAAAGGTAAAGGTGGAAGTCAGGGGAGCCGCGCCAAAGTACGTGAGCAGAGGCGGGCTTAAGCTGGAAAAGGCCATGAATATCTGGGGCTTTAACTTAGACTCCATGGTGTGTATGGATATCGGAGCTTCCACCGGAGGATTTACCGATTGTATGCTGCAAAACGGTGCAGCTTTGGTATACTCCGTAGATGTGGGACACGGACAGCTGGACTGGAAGCTGAGAAACGATCCCAGGGTCGTGGTGATGGAACAGACCAATTTCCGCTTTATGAAGCCGGAAGATATAGATGATACCCTTGATTTCGCCAGCGTAGATGTATCGTTTATCTCTCTTACAAAGATCCTGATCCCCGCCAGAAATCTTCTCAAAAGCGGCGGAATGATGGTCTGTCTTATCAAGCCGCAATTTGAGGCAGGCAAGGATAAGGTGGGGAAAAACGGTGTTGTCAGAGAGGCACAGACTCATAAAGAAGTTATTTCCAGGATAGTATCCTACGCAGATATGATAGGCTTTGACGTTAAGGCGATCGATTACTCACCCATTAAAGGCCCGGAGGGAAATATAGAATATCTCATGCATATCGTAAAGCGTGATGATATTGATGAAAGTATTCTGGGATTAACGGAGAAGGAAGCGGAAGATAAGCTTTCGGAACTCATGGCAGAGGGAAAGGGATTATCTTTTAAAGAGCCCTTTAATGAACTGATAGAAAAAATCGTATCCGGCTCGCATGAGATGTAAGGGAACAAAAGATGAACAGATTTGTTATCTACAAAAATCCATATAAAGACAAGGACAATATCGTATCGAATGCGGTGTATGAATCCTTGAAAAGCCTGGGGGCGGAGGTGTCCTTTTTCGAGGATTACAAAGGGGATTTCAGTGAAGATGTGATGACTGTTGTGCTGGGGGGCGACGGCACCATTCTTCAGGCCATCAGGGAAACAGGATTTATGCTTGGCCCCGTTATCGGCGTTAATCTGGGAAAACTGGGATTTTTGACGGAGATCGAACCGGATCAGGTCAAAGAGGCTATGAACTCACTGGTAAAAGGGGATTTCAGTATAGAAAAAAGGCTCCTTTTGGAAGGAAGCGTAAATGGCGGTGAAACGGTCAGAGCACTGAATGATGTGGTGCTGACCAGAAGCGGAAGCCTGAGGATCTGCGGATTTAACATTAAGGTCAACGGACAGCCTCTGGCTGATTATCTG
>CACXGM010000072.1 GCA_902767075.1 uncultured Lachnospiraceae bacterium | reverse complement strand
CTCATTCCCAGAAGAGTGAGATTCTTGATGGTAGCTCCCGTTGCGGCATCAAACATTCCCGCAAACTTGGTATCATACTCCTTGAAATTACCGTCATAGGTTTTGTAAACGGCATCTCCAAGTTCAGTGACATGAAGATTTAAAACGGCATGTCCGTTTCCGTTAAGAACCCCATGGAAAGAAAATGGAGTCCAGGGAACGTCCTTCATATCTATATCATCATCCAGAACATAGCTTGCATTGGGATCGTCCCTCATGGAAAGAAGGTCCTCCGCCGTGCTGATATGGATCCTGGTGTCCTCAATGGAAACATCCGTCAGATTCTCGAAAAAGTCATTGTCCGTATCATATCCCACATTGGTGCGATACAGTCCCCACGCCGCACTGTTTATCTCAGGATGCTTATCATTCGGATCATCCGATACATAGAACCAGCACCACTGCTGGGAAACATGCTGCTTATAAGCCAGTGAGGCTATCTCCAAAGGGCAGAGTCCGTCTCTTTCGTCCACGGGCTGACGCAGGTCCAGAGTGATGACATTTTCCTGATAATTGTGAAAATATGCCTTTGGAGTATCCCATGCATCATAAAGAGCGCTCTTACCCTCTGCGTATGCTGGGTCTGCCGCATTTTCAAGGGCTGTGGCCACCGAAGCCGCCACCAGCTTGTGAAAACCGTGTCCGTACTCACCGTTAAAATCGTGGGTGATGACAACGGAAGGCTTGAATCTTCTGATCTCGGAAGCTTCGTAGGCGATCATGTCACCCTCGTTGTACTGATTTCTGGCACTCTCGAGCGAATCGGCATAGACATCGGGAAAATCACCGCAGACCGGGTAGTATCTGACTCCGTCGCACCACAGTCCGTCCAGTTTTTCATGCTCTCTGACCGTTAAATTGTCCCAATATTCCGTAAGATACGAAACCTGTACCTTTGCATTGTATTCGTAAATATATTTTGCGATAGCGGATCCGAAAAACAGGATCTCATCATCCGAATGACTGGAAAAAACCAGTATATCAGCTTTCTCGCAGGGGGGCTGCCACTTCTGAACATCTGACGGAACGCGGGTCTTGTCCGTAAATATCCTGACCCTTGAAAGCTTAAATCCGGGGCAGCCGTCTATGGTAATACTTGATGTAGCCTCGTCAAATTCCACATACTCATGGAGAAATCCGTAGCTTCCCCCGATGAGATCCGCAGTGTCCGTATGAATATTATATTCCGAAACCGGTGAATCCCAGATCAGATAAACAGCTTCAATACTGCTGCCATCCGCTGATTTCACGGTCACGCTGTCACCGTTAGTTAGGGTGACGGACGTATTATAATCTGTATCCGTAACAGCTGCCGATCCGCTTCCGTTGGAAAAAGTGATCTGAGCACTGACCTCGCTCTCCTCGGCAACAGTCTTACTAAATAGCATCCAAAAGCCTGTAAACACCGCAATGATCACTGTTGCGGCGCACAGCAGAACATGTTGAAACGACCTTTTCATATCATAATTCCTCATCTTTACACAGTTAGAATCATTGTATCACAATATTTTTCCATTGTATAGGAAACTTTATTTACCTTATTACAGGCGCTATTGCGCAAATCAAGTACCTAATCTATAATGGACAATTAAGACACGCAAGTAAGTGCAGACAGATAATAAAAGTATGAGGGAAAAGAATTTGGATATGTCAAAAACCGAAAAAGAGAAAAAGAGCTTCCTGATATTTCGTATCGTCCTGATCCTGCTGTGGGTGGCTATGATGGCGCTGATCGTATGGTTTTCCGACCAGCCTGATTATGTTTCCCAGGAGCAGTCTCTGAGCGTGGGCAAGTTCTTATGCAGCCTGCTGGTGGGGGACTACGAGAACATGACTCCCGACAAACAGCTGGAATATGCAAAGATGCTGGACCACTTCGTCAGAAAAAGCGCCCATTTCTGCGAATATGCAGTCCTGGGTGCCTTGACATTCAATGCTGTAATGCTTTTATTTGAGAGGATTCTCACCCGCATAAGAGGTAAATTAAAAACCATTCTCCCGAAGATCGCCACCGTTTTCTGGTGCTTTCTTTTCGCTGCTTCGGATGAAATACATCAGTATTACGTTCCCGGAAGATTCAGCTCCTTTAAGGATGTTCTCTTGGATACCGCAGGCGCTGCAACCGGAATGCTCTTCATCCTGCTGATGATCTTTCTGATCACTCGGTCAAAAAGACCTTCTCGGAAGGCAGATATTTGATCAGTGCCTTCTCCAGATCCACTCCCTTTACCGGCTTTGAAAGATAGTCGATAAAGCCTAAATTCCGGTACTCTTCGTCCACCCCGTGAAGGGCATTTGCAGTCAATACTATCACGGGAGTGTCGGTATTCGATCCGCTTTCCCTGATGCGGTTAAAGCTCTCCACGCCGTCCGGGGCAGGCATCATGTGATCCATAAAAATGAGGTCAAACTTTTCCGTCATACATCTGTCGATGGCTTGTTTTCCGCCCTCTGCGATCTGAACATCCACAAGAGTCTTTCCTAAGAGTGCCTTCACCACCTTCAGGTTCATAGGCACATCATCAACCACCAATATTCTGGCATTCGGAGCGGTAAAGCTTTCCTTGTAATGCCTGTCTTCCTTTATATGCTCAACCGTAAACTTACCTGCAGGAGCTTCATCCACCACTGCCTGCGGAATGAATGCAGTGAACACACTTCCCACTCCCGGTTCGCTCTCCACCGTCACGCGGCCGTGCATCATATTGCACAGTTCCCTGGTGATGGTCAGTCCCAGTCCCGTTCCTTCCACATTTCTGTTTCTGGATTCGTCAACTCTCTGGAAAGCATCGAAAAGTATCTTTTGATTTTCCTTTGAAATACCGATTCCCGTATCCTTTACTTCCAATGATACATTAATGAATCTGTTGCGCACCTCCGCGTATTTTACCCGCACAGTCACGCCGCCTTCATTGGTATATTTGATGGCGTTGGAGACCAGATTTGAGAGGATCTGTCTGACTCTCATCTCATCTCCGTAGAGCACTTTGGGAATATTCTCATCACATTCCACCGTAAACGAAAGACCCTTTTCCCGGGCCGTGGGTCCCAGGATATTATAGCAGTCCCGCAGCACCTTATGTATGCTGTAGTCCGCTTCCACTATAGTCATTCTGCCGGCTTCTATCTTTGAAAAATCCAGAATATCATTTAACAAAGACAACAGACCGTTTCCCGCAACCTTTATATTTTCCGCATATTCAATAAGTTTCTCATCACTCGCTTCCCGGATGATCATCTCATTCATGCCAAGCAGCGAGTTCAAAGGAGTTCTGATCTCGTGGGACATATTGGCCAGGAAATTGCTCTTCGCCGCATTTGCTCCGTCCGCCTCCTCCTTGGCTTGTGCCAGCTCCTGCATTATGTAATATTCCTCTGTGGCATCATCAGCCAGGATGAATGATCCCAGGAAATTCCCCTTTGCATCCGTTATCTTGTTAAAGGACATCCTGTAATGCTTGTCCCTGTATCTGGGATTCACCGACTTTTTAACAAATGTGGCCACACCCGGGATTATATCCTTCATAGGCTTGCCTTCTGTTATGACGGTAAAGGGATCCATGTTCGGTACAATATCGGCCTGTTCCAGTTTGAAATGCTTTCTGATAAAGTCATTGGAATAAATGCACTTTTCGTCAATGTCAAAAAGCACCAGCCCTTCGCCCATCTCGTTTACCGCTATCTTCATAGCCTGATTGGTGAGGATACGGGGTACGTACTTTTCCGTAAAAAAATAAATGAGAGTGCTGGAGATCGCATACAGTATCACGGAAAAATCAAGGGGCAGCGCAGAGATCATATATACCACATTGAGCACTATGATCATCAAAACCACCGCGATGACGGACCTGTATTTATATTTATAAAATCCCTTTGTCTTGATTATCCTAATCGCAAGGTAGAGAATGCAGAGTACAATGCCCACATAGTCAAGCGCCAGATGAACATTGTAAAAAGGTTTCGGCTGTGTCAAAATGAAAGTCCCGAACTTTCCCACATGCTCGTAAACCTCAAATTGATTATGAAAGATCAGATTAAGAAAAATGGATACGGAATCCAGTACCACCAGAATGATGGACGGTACGGTGAGATACTTGACCACTTTATAATGTGCGGTATATGTGGCGCAGAATCCGGAAAGAGCCAGGATCAGCCAATCGATCGCAGCAAAATATGTGCAATAGGCAATCTCCGATACGATCTTTGAAGCAGAAAAAGCTATCACAATATTTGCAACCATGCATACCAATGCCATGGCCGTGGTCCTGATGAGAAAAATGCCATAGTTTTCCTTTATCCTGTTGACGTATTTCATCAGGAACACCAATTCAATTATTGAAAGAATCAAAAGAATTGAAAATACTATTTTAAGACCCATATCAGATCCATCCACCATCCACTCTGATAACCTGTCCCGTCATGTAATCGGGCATGGAGACCAGATTATGGACCGCCCTCGCGATTTCTTCCGGCTTTCCCATCCTGTCTGCCGGGATCTCTTGGATGACCCCATTAAGATCCTCGGCGGAAAAGCACGCATTCATCTGTGTGTCGATAAGACCGCACGACACAGCGTTAACAGTGATCCCATTCGGAGCCAGTTCCTTTGCAAGGGCCCTGGTGAAAGTATTGACGCCGCCCTTTGTGGCAGAATACGCCACCTCCGCGGATGCTCCGACTTCCCCCCAAACCGATGATATATTGACAATACGTCCGGTTCTGTTTTTCAGCATAACAGGAATGGCGTACTTGCAGAAATAAAACACTCCGTCAAGATTCACAGAAACGATCCTGTGCCAGTCGTCCACACTCATTTCATGAAGAAGACCCACATAGGAAATACCTGCATTGTTCACAAGTACATCCAGTCCATCGTTAAAAAACGGATCTTCAAAGACCGATCTGACCGCTTCGTGATCTCCGGAGTCAGCACGTTTTCCTATACATCTTATATTATACTTTTCTTCAAGTTCTTTAGCAATATCGGATAATCCTGCAAAACTCTCACTGCAGGTCAGCATAAGATCATAACCATTGGCAGCAAAACATTTTGCAACAGCCTCTCCGATCCCTCTGGATGCACCGGTGATGAGGGCCTTTTTCCCCGGCCCCTTTAAAGGCTCATCGGTATTTTTTTTATTCTGATCCAAATTATCCGTATTTATGTTCATGTCAGTCATTTTTATCTAAAAATCTATTTTTTCAGGAATTCCTCTGCCTCTTCCAGGCTCTTATATCCGTAGAGCCTGCAGCTGTTTTCCATGGTCATCTTTGCAAGATTCTTTCCTGCCTCCGACAGCTCCACAATGAATTTCGTGTACAGCTGAAGCATCTTATCGGAGTATGTGCTTATCTCTCCGCGAAGATATGTTTCATAGGAAGTATCATAAGTATCATCATCATAGGTATGAACTGTCCGGGCTCTTTTTGCAAGAAGAGGGTGCTCTTTTGAAAACTCCTCCATCCACTGAACCTGTATGCGGCAGATCTCCTCTATAATGGCTTTCTGCTCTTCCGAAAGCGGCGGGAAATTATCCTTGATCTCTTCATATTTTTCCGGAGCGGTGCTCTCCATCATCCTGCCGTATTTCTCGGTGATAAGATTGTGGCCAAGCCTCATCTCCCGCTCGAAATCATACAGGTATTGAAGGAGCATGGTCCTGTTCCAGGTAAGATACTGGCTTCTCCTCATTATCTTAAAGGTGGGCCAGTCATTCTGACAGGAAGCTCTTCCGCCTTCGTTTTTAACCTTATCAAAAGCGGCAAACTCAGCCTTTGCGATCATCATGGTCAGTTCTTCATCCGTCTGTGCGGAATAGAAGCTCTTAAGCATGAGCTCTTCCGTCTGATGATCAAGATACGGATCCACATCACTGATATAATCGCAGACATACATTTCCATAGCCAGGGAAGCCCCCAGCTTCTCCAGGATGAACTCAAGACTCTTTGCGTTTTCTTTGTGATCCTCCGGCGCTGCCTTGCTGCTTATGCTTCCGCACATTACTGCAGTGTGGAGTCCCTCTTTCACAGCGCTTCCGCCCATCAGAGAATCCAGTCCCTTATAGAGCCATTTATCATGGGGCGGAAATCTGTTCTCGATATAATAGGCCAATTTACAAGCGGCTCTCATAGCGTCCGCCTTCATGATCTCAGCGGTGACATCATCGCCCCTCTTGATACATCTGATTATGTTATACTGCCCCGCCTGGGAGTACTCGGCGCAGCCCTGTGCCAGCTTGGCAAACAGCACAGGCTCGGGATAACCAATGGCTATCTGATCTCTGAGGGCCGTGAAAAAGCCGGCCTCATCCATCCACACTTCACCGTTTATAAATGCGGATAAAGAAGCATCCGTCACTTCTTCCCACTGCACCAGATTTCTGATATTCTTAACATCCTCAGAGCCATTTGCCATCGCTTCCAGGTCATCAGCGCCCACTCCCAGATATTTTAAACAAAAATCCGATATTCTGATAACCCCCCGGCGCTTCTCTCCCTGCACAAAAGGAGCTCTTTTAAACCCGAGAAAATCTGAAGGAAGCTCATCATAGCATTCCTGAAGCTTTGCTCCTATTTTTTCATATAAAGCATCTGAGACCCAAATGCAAAAGCCCGGGCCCCAGTCATGGTCTCTTGAGACCTCATCATCAAAGCCGTAGCAATCGGAGCCTTCCCCCACCAGACCAAATGCCATCTCATGAATGTACTCCGGGAACTTTTCCCGGATGACCGGAAGACCAAGTCTTTCAAAATACTCACGGCAGATATCAAGACCCTTCTTCCCGTCCGATGTTTTCTTCTCCGATGTATCATCAAAAGAGTCTAAACCGGCATTTGCCCCGCCTGCCGTATTCTTGATCAGCGCTTCTCTGCAGGCGTCGTAGTTTTCCTTCAGCCTCTCATAATAAGCGTTTTTTCCGAGAGACTTTTCCATAACATCCATGGCGGTTTTATATATATCAGCGCCCTTTTCAAATTCACCCTTTATGTAGTGATAGCTTCCCATTGCGGAAAGAGCTGCGGCATAGTGAGCATCAAATACCCCCTGCTCTTCAAACATCGCCTTTGCTTTAAGGGCATACTCATACCCTTCGTCAAGCTCGCCCAGCTGCATGCAGGTTCCGGCGATATTTGCCAGTGACACCGCCTCCTCGTATTGATCCGAGTTTGCTCTTACTATCTCCAAAGCTTTGACAAGCATTTCCTTTGCGGTCTGAAAATCACCAAGTTCCTGATACAGCAAGGATTCATTGTTATACAAGCTTGCCATCAGCCGGCTCTTTGGCTCCAGGATCCTGCCATAGATCTCTTCCACCTTTTTATACTCTTCCAGAGCATCATCCAGTCTTCCTCCGGCTCTGTAAGCTGTGGCAACATTTAAGATAGAAGTGGCATAGGGAATTGAATCGACGGGTAAAATGAATTCTGCGTATTTTTTTATCTCATCCGCCACACTGTAGGCCTGCTCAAACTTTGACGCTTCTCTGTAGTATCCGATGAGTTCGTTTAACAGCTGAAGTACAGCCATTTCTTCTCCTTCATCCGAAGCTACACTGAGTGCGTTTATGAGCAGGTCCTCAACTTCATCCGCTCTGTTTTCCTGAAATAATCTGTCCTCAAGTTCGAGGATTCCCTCTAAATCCATTTCTATCTACCTTCCATCTCCGGAGCTTTATTTCTTACTCTGCGCTTAACCCGGAGCCTTCTGCAGGAGTATCAGCCCCCTCAGCGCTCTCTTTTCCGGCGCTTTCCTTCATTCGCTCCTCGTACTCAGCCATCGGCAAGGGCTTTGCATAGTAATATCCCTGGATCATATCGCAGCCCTGCTCTCGCAGGAATTTAACCTGCTCCACGTGCTCTACGCCCTCGGCTACTGTTCTCATATTCAAGAATCCCGCCAGTTTAATAGCCTCGCGGACCACTATCTCTCCCCTTCCGTCACCCTGCTCTCCACGGAAGAACTCCGCATCCAGCTTCAGCACGTCCAGAGGCATATCCTTCAATGAATTAAGGGATGAGTATCCCGATCCGAAATCATCCATGGATACTGCAAACCCATATTCTTTAAGCTTATTAATGGTCTCGAGCATCTTCTTTTTGTCATCAAAGAATGCACTCTCGGTAAGTTCGATCTCGATATATTCGTGAGGGCATTTTTCTCCGTCAACCGCATCTCTGATCTGCTCTGCCAGGTCATCCTCTATGAAGTGAGCCCGGGAGACATTGACCGAGATCGGCACACATTTAAGTCCCTCATCGAGCCAACGCTTCTGATCTCTCGCCACATGTCTTATCATATAATGGTCGATCTCAACCACAAATCCGTTTTGTTCAAATATGGGAATAAAACGGTTCGGTGTAACAAATCCAAACTCCGGAGACTGCCACCTGATAAGAGCCTCCGCGCCGGAAAGCGTATCCGTCTTCGGATCATACTTTGGCTGATAATAGACCACGAACTCTTCTTTATCGAGAGCCGTTTGCTGCCTCTCCGTTACGATATCGATCCATTTCTGTTCCTCTATCAGCTTATCGTCCAGCATAGCCACACCGGAGTCTGCCGATCCCGAGAGTGTGTCCTTTGCCGCAGAAGCGTAGTGATACTCTCTCTCGATATCGATGACCATACGCTTTCTGCTGTCTACCTCTCCGGTTTTTTCGATATCTACAACAGCAATTCCCGCCTGGAAATTAAATTTATGTTCATCACTGATGGTCTGAAGCTGCTCGATTATATGACTGACACGCTTTTTGATCTTTTCTTCATCGGTATATTTCAAAAGTAGTGCAAAGCTCGCTGCGGAATTATGAGCGCTGAGTTCATTTCTCATCAGATTCTGTTCCAGCAGAACGGATACCCTTTGAAGCATCGCCTCGCCCTCGGCAAGAGAATGGCAAACGCAGAAATTCGCATATCTCACCATCTCAATATTCACCACGGCATAGGTTCTGTTCTGGTTTTTCTTTTTACGCAGGATCGGATTTCCCTTGTACTCAAACCAAAGCCAGTTGTGCCCCCTGGTGGTTCCGTCCGTGAAAAGAAGCCTGATGGTATTTGCTTTCCTGATGGCATTTGAAAGAGCCGATATAAAAGTTATTATCAGCACTGTCACCATCAGCACTATCACCGCCAGATAGATGACTATTCCATAGGACAGATCCATAAAGCTGACCGATAAATCCGCCTTATAGAAAAGATGCCTGGTTCCGTCTCTTGTAAGAGTGTCGATCCACAGAGGGATCACAAAGACAGTCTCCCCGAGAGAAGAATTCCTATCCACATTTTTTTCATAATTGGCTACAAATTTAATGAAGCCCGGGATGCTGATAAAGGTGTTGTTGTGATCCTCATCCTCCACGACTCCCACGTCCACATTGGTGTAGTAGCTGACGCTATCAAAAAGAGAATTGATGGCAAGCTCCTGCTCCGGGTTAAATCGCACAATCTCACCGTAGCTGTGGATCATCTCCCCGTTTTCGTCCAGAATGTAATACGGGATCTTTTTTGAATCCAGTATCCCATAGATTTCCGAATCATGTTCGGGACTCCCTTCATCATAGGCCTTTACCGCACTGGAAATGCTTCTGTATTGATCCTTTATCTTTGATTCAAAAACATAGCTCAAAAATGCCGATCCCGTGGCCGCCATGAGCGCGGAAATGATTACTGTCAGAACCAAAAAGACAATGAATCCGCCCCAGGCGTTATTCCTGGTCAATCTGTGAAGATCAAGTTCTTTCTTACTCTTCATTAACTAGCTCCTAAAACTGCTTCAAAGTAATGATCAAGTGTTGGGTGATCCGAAGATCTCTTTTCTGTCCTCGTCATCAGCCCACTCCGGAATGGGTATGCCAAGGCCCAGTCTTGCAAAAATGGTATCAAGTGGCTCAGGTTTGTGATACAGATACCCTTGAGCCAGCTCACAGCCGGCCGAAATCAGAAAGCTCTTCTGCTCCTCCGTTTCCATTCCCTCGCAGAGAGTATGAATGCCAAGCTGCTTTGCAACATCAATAAATGCTTTTATTATTATTCTGTTTGCGCTGTTGTGTACATCCAGGTTGCGTAAAAGTTCCATATCGAATTTGATCAGGTCTATATCGAATCTGCTGAATACATTGAGTGATGAGTATCCGCTTCCGAAATCATCGATCCAGATCTTGTATCCGTTCTTCCTGATCTTTTCAAGCTGTTCGAAGAATCTTTCCGTTCCTGTCGCCATGTCCTGTTCGGTGATCTCTATCACGAAATAGCTCTTATCGATATTGTATCTTTCTATCTTATATTTCTTGATTATCCTTTCCAGCTCTTCAGCAACATCGACATAATCGAAATCACGTCTTGAGAAATTCACGGATACAGGGAGAAGGGGCAGATTGTTATCGAATCTCGGTTTGATCTCGCTGCAGACCTTTTCAAACATATATAGGTCAAGCTCGTGACTTAAGTGATATTTTTCAAGTGCGGGAATAAAATCATCCGGGGCAATGACTCCCTTCACGGGATCCACCCATCTTGCCAGAGCCTCAAAGCCCGTTCCCTTGTTGTCATCCAGCTTCAAGAAGCATTGATAATATACTCTGATCCAGCCCTCTTTTTTAGCTCTCTGGAAGTTCTCAACAATGTACCTCTCATGGGTATACTGCGCCATATCCCAGGATTCAAAGAATCTGTAGCAATTTGTCAGGTTGTCCCCAAGGAGCTTAATTGACTGCTTTGCGTGGTCGATGCCCTCCTTGATGGACATACCTCTTTCGTATGCACAGATGCCCGTCTGAATACCCGTGGTATTTCCGTAGGCCTCGCCTTTGATCCTTTCATTTACCTTCTCAATACGCTTTCCAAGTTCTTTTTCCGTAAGCATGGAATCCAAAACGATGAAATGATCGTCAGCTCCTCTGATCACCATTCCGTCAGGGAACGCCTCCCTTAAAATGTCCGCGATCAGCACCAGGAGATCGTTTCCTCTCTCAAAGCTGTATTGATTGTTATAGGACTGCATTGAATTTACATCATAATACATGATAACGGGCCGCTTATTGCGAAGGATCAGTTCCTTTGCCTTATCATGTCCATATTTATGAAAATAATTGATATTCGGGAGCTTTGTGAGCTGATCCGTATAGAAATCATCACTCTGGAAGAGACTGTATTTATCGGAAATATCTTTAACAACATCCTCACAGCGGCTTAAATCCGAATAGTAGATCACTGCCAGCTTCTCACCGCCGGGCATAGTCTGCCATTGACCCACCGCATGAATATCGTGGTAACCGTCACTTCTGCGGATCTTAAACACAACATCATAATCCGGGATATTTTTCATCACGAAATCGTTTGTGATCCGTCTGAGTTTAGCTGTTTCATCGGGATGGATCTTTTCAAAGAAAAAGCCACTGTGGTCGACACCAAAAGAATCACCGAACTTATCCCTCGTCAGCCCGTGAAGCTCAAAGAATCCGTCAGTCGCCAATATTGGCTGCGGGATTCCTTCATTAACATCCATGAAGATCAACGGGACCTGCAAAGACTCATACTGTTTCCTGATATTACCATCAAATTCATACATAGAGCACCTCTTCCTATATTGTGATGCGGGTAACAATGGTTCATATTATTTTATCACAAAAATCACAAAAAAAGAAGCCAAAGGACGCGATCCTTTGGCATACTTTTCTATTTTCAAAACACGTTGCTTCGCCTCTTTCAGGCTCTCACGATCATACATATTCGATCTTTACGAGTCCGCTTCCGGAGTGAGCATAAAGAGTACCATTCTTTTCTCCGCCGGTAAATTCGGGGATCCTGACAGATCCACTGTTGCTTGAAGCATTGATCTCCTTTGCGGAAAGAACGGATGCGTGAACGCTTCCGGAAGATGACTTAAGGGAAATATCATTTCCGTCGCAGGCCTCCAAAGTAACCGAGCCCGATCCGTTTTCCACATAAAATGCGTCCTCGGAGACAGTATCTGTAAAGTGTGCGCTTCCGGAGCTTCCCTTTGCCTTGATATTTCCTGCCTTAAGGTTGATAGCCCTGATGGATCCCGATCCGTCGTGAAGATCTACATCTCCGGCGATCTCTGCATTTTCCAGGTTGATGGAGCCGCTGGTATCCTCGATGGTCAAGCTGTCAGCCTTTACATCTATCGCCTTGGTACTGCCGCTTCCGGATTTAAGATAGCCCTTATTGCCCTGAAGCTTTTCCACGCTTACAGAGCCGCTACCTGACTGAAGAGTAAAATCTGCGCATTTAACATCGGTTGCTAACACAGATCCGCTCCCTGACTTTGCCAGGAGTTCTCCTGTTTCGGACTCATTTATCTTTACAGATCCGCTTCCGGAAACCAGGGATGCCCTTCCCTCGACATTGCCGGAAAATCTGACGGATCCGCTTCCGCTGGAAAGATCTGCGGTCTTAAAGTTAAATCCCTTTTCAACCTTTATGGAATCGCTGCTGTTGTTAATATATATATCATCAAAATCTGTCTGCGCCAGATTGATCACAACATGGGGTCCTTCCCCGATATTAAATATCCTGTCCACCCAGCTGTTCTTGTCATCTCCTTTTACCGAAAGGGTATCACCCACCACCTGAACATCATATTTCCAGTTTTTGGTCTCATATACGTCCACGGTTGTCTCGTCTCCGAGAGCCGGAATAACTTTGATCGCGGCATCTTCCACCTTGATATTTCTGATTGCTTCACTGATACTTACTGTTCTTTCTTCCATGTTCATCGCATCCTTTGAATTTGTGCTGAAATATTTATCCAGATTGAATCCGTAACTGCTTATGGCCGCCACTCCCATTATTGCGCCGCCTATCATCAATCCACCCGCCACTATAAGTGCTATGTATTTTCCTTTCATTCTCATACTCCTTCTGCTGCGGACTTATTCGTTCTGCCCGTTTGCCAGCTCATCTTCCTTATCGTTATCAGCTGTCTTTATTTCTCCCCGATCCGTTTTGCCTGCTTCATCTGCCTCTGACGCTCCTTTGTCCGGATCTGATCCGGCTTCGTCTGCGGTATCGCTGTTTTTCTTACGTCTTCCCACAAACAGATACTTGATCCCCCTTCCGATATTCTTGCTGAGAGCTATCATGCCCTTTGCAATGATATTGCAGAGGAAGAAAAATGCCACTCCCAATCCGCAGAGGAAAAGTCCCGCGCCGATAAATCCAAACCCTTGCGCCGCTCCGACCTTGGCTATCGCCAGAACTCCGTAAACGATACCCGCTATGCCTCCCAGGGCAAAGCACAGATCTATCAGATAGAAGGCCAGAATAAATACCCAGTAAACAAGATAAAATACCAATACCAGGATAAGTGCTACCAGCCCGATGGATAGGGTAACCGGAAACCAAATGGGAAATCCCAATGCCAAAAGCACGATCTCCCAAGGTCTTAAGCCTCTCTTGGGTTTAACGTTTTTAACCTTTTCCTTTACGATCTTTGACATCGGTATCTCTGTAAGAATACTGTCCGCGATCTCTTTGACATCTCCCACGGCTGCCACAGCATCCTCTTCACTGATGCCATCCTCCATGCGGTCATCGATCATCTCCATATAAAAGTCGATGGATCTGTTTAATTCCTTTTCAGGGACGCCTTGAAGTTTTTCATTAAGCGCATTTTTTAATTCTGCCTTAGTCATGCTTCATTACCTCCCTTTTCCGATACCGTTCCATCACCATTGGTTACGAATCTGTAAATCATCATAATCTCTTTCCATTCCTCTTTGAAGGCTTCTATCCTGCTTAAGCCCTCCGGTGTAATGTGATAATACTTGCGAAGTCTTCCGTTATGTTCTGCGCTTCTGACGGTTAATAGTTCCGCGCTCTCCAATCTTCTGAGTATCGGATACAATGTTGACTCTGAGATCTCCACATATGGGCTTACATCCTTTATGATCTGATATCCGTATGAGTCTTCATTCTTTATCGCCGCCAGTACACAAACATCAAGAAGTCCCCGCTTCATCTGCATTTCCATAAGCTGCTCCTCTCTGTTCGTTTTTTGCAAATAGCTTTAATACTATAGGATCATATACAACGTCTTGTATAATACCCTCTGGTGTATAATACTATACGGCGCATAGTATTATGTGTCAAGGGGTATTTTGAAAATAATAAACTTTTTTGCAAAAAATCCCCCGAAGTGCCATTTTTAAGCATTTCGGGGGAAACTTTTTTATTATATGTATTTATTATCCGTGCCAAGGGCGGTATTTTAGGATCGGACCACACGCTTATTTTGATTTTATATTTGTATTTCCGTCCTTGTATTTAACCCTCAGCACCATAGCCTCATATGGCTCCAGCATCAGAAAATCCTTTGGAAGGATCATTTTCTTTCCCGCAATATCCTTATCCGGATAGTTGGACAAAGCCACCTCGCATACATGACCCGCGAACTTTTTTGGCAGGACAAAGGGTATCTTTTCCTTTGCAAAGGAAGATATGATTATGTATGCATTGTTACTATCTTTGAGGCGCCTTTCGTACATGTAAACATAGGGATGATTTTTCTCATATTCAAGATAATCCCCAAAGAGCAGGGTCCTGCTTTTCTGTCTGAGCCTCAAAGCCTGCCTGTAGAAATTAAGGATACTTGTATCATCTTTTTCCTGGTTCTTTACATTGATCCTTTTATAATTCGGATTCACATAAAACCAGGGCTTCACATCGGAAAAGCCGGCATATTTTTCATCGCTCCACTGGACCGGAGTTCTGGAGGAATCCCTGCTGGAAACGTGGATCCTGTGAAGACGGCTCTTTTCATCATCCTTTAAATGGTACTTGAAATAATTGTTTATGGAGGAAACATCAATATATTTGTAAATGGAGGAGAGCTTTATGTTAGTCATTCCGATCTCCTGCCCCTGATAAATAAATGGCGTTCCCTTCAAAAACAGATAGCTCATGGCCAGAGCCGTTCCGCTCTCCCTGTGATATTTCTCGCTTCCGTAGCGGCTGATGATCCTGGGGTGATCATGGTTTTCAAGATAAAGGGAATTCCATGCTCTCCCCGCCAGCTTGTACTGCCACTTTGATATGGCTTTTTTGAAGCGGATCAGTTTGAAGGGTCTGTGAATATATTCGGTAAAGAGACAGTCCGCTGTCATGTGGTCAAAGGAAAACATCATATCCAGGGATTTTGTTTTTCCGCTTAAGTACTTCAGGGCATTTCCTATGGTGGTCATGGGGCCCTCGCCTATCTGTACCGCGCCGTACTCATCGCAGACCTCCCGGAATTCCTTCATATATTCGTGAATGTGGGGGCCGTCCTTGTAATGCATCATGCTGCCGATAATTGGCAAAAAGCCGATACCGTTGGGCAGCCCCTCGCGTTTTGAGATGAAATTGATGACATCCTCTCTGAAGCCGTCCACGCCCATATCCAGCCAGAATCGTAAGATGTTTTTGACCTCTTCCCGGACCTTTGGATTGTCCATATTCAGGTCCGGCTGCTTCTTTGCGAAAAGATGCAGATAGTACTGACCTCTGGTCTCATCATACTCCCAGGCAGTGCCCTCCAGGATGGAGTCCCAGTTGTTGGGCTTATCCCTCCAGATATAATAGTCGCTGTAGGGATTATCCTTTCCTTTGCGGCTTTCCTTAAACCACCTGTGCTCATCGGAGGTGTGGTTGATCACCAGATCCATTATCACCTTCATCCCCAGCTCATGGGCTCTGTCCAGCACCTTTTTAAACTGTGCCAGATCTCCGTAATCCGGATGTATGTCGCAATAATCCGAAATATCATAGCCAAAGTCCGCATTGGGCGAAGGGTATAGCGGATTAAACCAGATCGCCGTGACCCCCAAAGACCTGATGTACGGTAGCTTCTCATACACTCCGTACAGATCCCCGATCCCATCGTGGTTTCCGTCCGCAAAGCTGCGCACCCAAATCTGGTAAAAGACCGCCGTCTTGTACCAATCCCTGTCTGCTTTTTTCAAAACAATACGCCTCTTTTCTCACTGTTTCCTGCGGATGATCCATTCATCCTCGCCAAAGATATCCTCCCTGATCTTTTCCGGAAGGTCCATCAACTTTTTAAAGCGCTCGGTAAATTCCGCTGTGGTTTCTATCAAAAGGTCGGACTTCTGTTTTCTCTTTTTCTTTAATGTGCCGTCCCTTGCTTCCTCGCGGATCTCCTCATAGCGCCTGTATGCGTTACCGACACTCTCCTCCCAGGAAATGTAGATCTCGTTCATGGCATTTTCGCCCACACGGTGGACCGCATCCATATCCTTGCAGACCTCCTGCAAAAGTGCCGCCATGGAATCCGCATTTTCTTCTATCATATAGCCGTTTCGGGCGTGGGTAATTCCCTCGGAAGCGCAGGAATCCTTTATCAGCACCGTAGCCAGTCCGCAGGCCGCAGCCTCTCTCACCACTATTCCGTTGGTGTCATAGGTGGACGGGAATAAAAAGAGATCGCATCTTGTATAAATAGCGCGAAGCTCCTCCCGGTCCCTGATGGGTCCTGTAAAGATCACCTTTTTGTCAAGACCGTACTCCGCGATCTTTTCCTTCATCTCCTGCTCATAATCACCGCTTCCCACAAATACCATTCTAAAATCCATTCCGCTGTCATGGAGCTTTTTCATGGCATCCAGGATAATGGGTATCCCCTTGTAAACCATCAGTCTTCCCACAAATAAAAATATGGGAACACCCCCGGGGAGATTGTAACCATCGGTTACTTCCTTCACAGCTTCCGCCGTCGCTCTTCCACGCTTAAAGTCAACGCCGTTTACCATCACACGGTAATCCCCTTCGTATCCGAGACTTCGCAGGTTCTCTCCGGCGCCCTCGGACACCACCCAGACTTCATCACAGGCTGTGACATTGTTCACCAGAGCCTTCAACGTCTCTTTTTTCAGGAATCCCTCCCCCACAGCCTTTGCGATATCCACATCAAATTTGGTGTGATAGGTAAAGACAACAGGAGCCCCTGTCTCATATTGAAGGACCCTGGCCATCAATGTGGACATGGCAGGACAATGGGTGTGGATGATATCCGGCCCAAAGCTTGCCATCTCGGCGATCTCCCTCACCGAAAGAAGATAACCCGTGCGATAACCGGAGGTTACTCTGGCGGTATCAAGACTCGGATAAGCCACCACCTTATATGGGTAAACACTGTAGTCGGTATCCGGATACCGTGGCGTTCCCACTATAACATTAGAACCCGCATTTTCAGTCAAAATGCGGGCATAATTCATCACAGTATTGGCAACTCCGTCTATTATCGGCGGAAATGAATCATTTAAAAGACAAATATCCATAAGTTAAGGTCTCCATCATAAAAATCTGTTTCTGTTTCCGGGATCCCGGATCAGATAATATTGACCCCTCACACCTATTATAATCCTTTTT
>CACXGM010000071.1 GCA_902767075.1 uncultured Lachnospiraceae bacterium | reverse complement strand
TGTCTATATCGACGGAAAGCTTCTTATCGACAATTACGGCCGTGAACCTATCAATTACGATAATCTGCAGTGGAGCAGGGGCAAGGGCGAAGGTGTTACCCTGGGGGAAGATGAGTATTTTGTAATGGGTGATAACAGGAACAATTCCGTTGACAGCCGTTTTGATGTTATAGGTAATGTGCAGCGTTCCGAGATCGTGGGACGTGCTGTTTTCAGATTATTCCCCTTCAAGGACTTTGGACCCATTGATAAAAACAAATGATGAGGGAAAAATGAAAAGTATTTCTGAAATAACAAAGCTTTTTAAAATAGCTGAATTAGAAGAGCTTCCGGGACTTATCGGAGAGTATGAGAACGATGAGAGGGATGGGGTAAAAAAACTTATCCATTCTGCCGAAAAAAAGCTTATAGAACTTGAAAATGAAAAAAAGAGAATAGATGCTCTTTGGGAATATGAGCGTAAATATCCGGATTGTCAATACATTTGCGGTATTGATGAGGTTGGAAGAGGCCCATTTGCGGGACCTGTTGTTGCGGGTGCCGTAATACTGCCAAAGGATTGCGATATTTTATATATCAATGATTCCAAGCAGGTTCCCGAAAAGATGCGTGAAAAGCTATATGACGAGATCGCTGAAAAGGCTGTTGCTTGCAGCGTCGGACATGCTTCTCCTCAGAGGATCGATGAGATCAATATCCTGCAGGCAACCTATGAAGCCATGAGGGAAGCAATACAGAATCTGGGAGTCAGCCCCGACCTTCTTCTGAATGATGCTGTTAATATTCCGGGCGTTTCCATCAAACAGGTCCCGATCATAAAGGGCGATGCAAAAAGTATATCCATCGGTGCGGCAAGTATTTATGCAAAGGTCACCAGAGACCGTGAGATGGCAGAGTATGATAAAAAGTATCCGGGCTACGGATTTGCCAAGCATGTGGGTTACGGAACAAAGGAGCATATAAAAGCTATACAGGAACTGGGACCTTGTCCCATTCACAGGCTTACATTTATAAAAAAATACATTTAATACATTTAACCGTATGAACATTAACGATATTCTGACAGATCAAAACAGAATATTTCAGGGGATGCAAAATGCTTCGCAGGTATCGGAAGAAGGCGCTAATATCAGACTTTCCGCTGCGGATGTGCTGCTTTCCGATATTAAGGCCGGGGATTCTTTGCAGGCCATGGTTGTTTCAAAGGATGGGAATGTTGTAACTCTCAAGCTTCCGGGAGACGCTCTTGTAGATGCTAAGATCTCTAATGGCATGAACCTTGATATAGGCAAGCTGTTAACCTTTGAAGTCAAGAGCTCCTCGAACGGTCTTATGCTTTCACCCCTTTTCACGAATATGGCAACGGATCCGAATGCAGAGAAGGCGCTTAATATGGCCGGGCTTCCCGTCAATCGGGATACTGTGGAAATGACCCGTGAAATGATGAAGGCGGGGATGAATGTTGATCGCAATACTCTTTCCGGCGTTTTTAAGGATGTATCAATGAATCCGGGAAGCCCTATATCTGATATCGTTGACCTTCACAGACTCGGCATTGAAGTAAATGAAAACAATCTTACACAGATAGAGAATTATAAAAACCTTTCCTATCAGCTGGGAGAGGGAATGAACGGTGTGCTTAATGATCTTGGAAATGCTCTGGAAGACACTGCATTAAAAGGCGATTTCGAACAGGCAGCTAAGCTTTTGGAAGGCTTGATGGATCTTGCTTCTGAGATCAAAGAACCGGCGGCCCGGGCAGGTGAAGGTAATGCTGCCGGAAATGCCTCCATGGGAACTTTGGATGCTTCTTTACAAAGCACTGATCCTGCTTTAGCTGTTATTGAATCAGAGAATACAAGCGAAGAGATCCTGCCTGAGGAAGAGAATCTTACGGCTGCTGAAAAGGCGCTCAGACTTCTTTCTCAAGTGAGCAAAGAGGATCCGGATGCTAAACAAACTTCCGGTTTTGATCCTCAGGGAAATGTTTCACAGGCTGAGATCAATGAAAAAAATGTTTCACAAAAGCCCCTTCCTGTAGATGATAATACCCGCCGGGAGCTTGCTGCGGAAATATCAAAGTTTTTGCCGGAGGGTGAGGATCTGTCCGGAAAATCTTTTTCGGAGCTTTTTGATATTACAAAGAATCTGCTTTCTCATGCACTGAATGCACACGATAAGGATATGCTGTCCAGACTTTCCGGGAATAAGACCGTTCTCGGAAGCGTTCTCGGGGCCATAAATGAGCAGTGGAGCATTACGCCGCCGGATGTTGCCGATAAAGATAAGATCATGGAATTGTATTCCAGATTGAACAGACAGCTGGGACTGGTTAAGGAGGCTCTGGAAAATGCGGGACTTAAAAACAGCCCTGCGGGGGAATCGGCCGGGAATATGAGCGGAAATCTGGATTTTTTGAACCAGGTAAATCAGATGTATTCATATATTCAGCTTCCAATCAGATTATCCGGAGGCGACAGCGCCCATGGCGATCTGTATGTTTATTCAAACGGAAAGAAGCTTAACATGAAGGATGGAAAAGTCAGCGCACTTCTTCATCTTGATATGGAGCATCTGGGACCCGTAGATGTATATGTTTCAATGGATACATCCACAGTGAACAAAAAGGTAAATACTCAGTTCTATGTGGCAGACGATTCCATTCTTGATTTTCTGGAAGAACATATGGATGAACTGACAGAGAGACTGTCCGCAAAGGGATATTCCGTTGCTGCGAAAACTTCTGTAAAAGGAAGCAAGGAAGCGGAAGAAAATCCTTTTTCATCTGCTGCTGACGGTGGAGGAATAAACGGTATTCTGTCACAGACCGGAGGGATAAAACTTTCGGAATATTCATTTGATGTGAGGACATAAAGATGGCTGAATCGGATAAGAAAAAGGTTAAAACAGCCGTTGCACTTGAATATGATCCAAATGATGCTGCACCTAAGGTCATAGCCACAGGTAAGGGGATAATAGCTGAAAAGATAATCGAGAAGGCCAAGGAATCAGATGTGCCTGTCCACAGAGATGATAAGCTGGCCGATACATTATCAAGGCTTGAGATAGGTGAAATGATACCTCCGGAGCTTTATGAGGTGGTGGCTGAGATTTTACTGTTTGTGGATAATATGGATAAGATCAAAAACAAGCTTAAGCAATGACGGATAAAGGGGGAGTGTTATTGAACAAGAGAGAGCGGGGGAGCGCTTACGAAAACAGGGCTTCATTATTCCTGGAGAAAAACGGTGTTAAGGTAATTGAACGTAATTTCAGATGCCGGATGGGAGAAATAGATATTATCGGTATCGAACCAAAGGATAAAGAACTGGTTTTCGTTGAAGTAAAGTACAGAAGAACATCAGGCTTCGGCAGAGCGTCGGAAGCTGTGGATTTCAGAAAACAGAGTATTATTTGCAATGTGTCCGATTATTACAGGATCGGGCACAAGCAATTTATGGATCATACGATCCGATATGATGTAATAGCCTTTGATGATGAAAGGATTAAATGGATAAAGAACGCTTTTCCTTATGCGGGGAGGGGCTTTTGATTAACGGAGGGAAACGAAATGGACAGAGTACTTGTATGTGATGATGATAAAGAAATAGTGGATGCCATAGAGATCTATCTAAGAAGAGAGGATATAGATGTAGTAAAGGCATATAACGGAAAACAGGCGCTGGATCTTTTGGAGAAAGAGGAGGTACAGCTTGTTCTGCTGGACATAATGATGCCTGAGATGGATGGTATCGAGGCTACCAAGGCCATCAGAGAAAAGAGTAAGATACCTATTATCCTGCTTTCCGCAAAGTCTGAGGAAAAAGATAAGATCCAGGGACTTGATATCGGCGCAGATGATTATATCACCAAGCCTTTCAATGCAGGCGAACTCGTGGCGAGAGTAAAATCAAACCTTAGAAGATACACCTCTTTAGGCGGTCAGAAGGATGAGAGCGGATCCATTATCAAGATAGGCGGACTGACCATCAATGATGAAAACAAACAGGTATTTGTGGATGATGTTTTCGTCAGACTGACTCCCATTGAGTATAATATTCTCTTGTTCCTCTCTAAGAATAAGGGAAATGTGTTTTCATCTCCTCAGATCTATGAACATATCTGGAACGAAAAGCCCATTGATGCCGAGAATACGGTTGCAGTTCATATCAGACATATAAGGGAGAAAATCGAGATCAATCCCAGGGAGCCTCAATATCTTAAAGTGGTATGGGGAGTGGGATATAAGATCGAAGGTGACCTATGAAAAAGAAGATAGCTCTCAGAGTGCTGATCAGCCTGATAATGCATCTGCTCATCGGAGCAGCCTTTGTTATCATGGCAAATCTGCTTCTTCGAAATGAATTCAAAATTGAATATCTCGAAGGTGAAGAGTCCTACATTCCTCAAAATGCTTTTAATGAAGACTATGTGTTTGAGGATTCTGAATTATATACTCAGATTTATACTCATCAGATCCAGGATATTATCTCATATTGTGCGATCAAGAATATCATTGATAAAAATGAGAATCACACATTTGATTCGGTTAATATCCTTGATTTTGTATACTCAGATTCCAATACAACGATCTCCGGCAGCCCGGTTGTTTTCTATATCGATGATCTGATCAAATGGGGAAGAGGCGGCTTTGAATATGAGATTAAAGAATATACTGTCGAAGAATTTATGAGCTGCTTTAAAGGCTCACCGTATTCCTTTGATGATATAACCATTTCTTGCTATGAGAATGTTAACTATTCTGTTAATGATGACGGTCAGACAATAGTAACCTGCAGGATGTTGAAGCCAACCTATTCTACGGTTGACGGCGTCAGTGATCTGACCACGCTTGCCAGCGACTGGATCGCATATTATAACATTCAGGATTCCATTATTTATGCGGCAGAAAAGTATTCCAAGTATTACGATCTGTACAGGACAGGAATCTGGCTTTATGAATTCTCCAATACAAACCTCAAATACATATTGAGGATCGGAGAGGGCCAGGATCAGATCACATATTCAAATATCAAGAATGGCCTGTTCGATACAGCAAAGGCTACGGACGAAGAATTGACGGAGATCTTCTCGGATTATAAGGACTTTATAGCATATTTCCCCGATAAGCTTGAATATTCCACTTTTTCGGATGTAAATGAATCGGAGCTCTATATTTATGTAAGGTCCTATGCCGATGAATTCGGAATGCCTATAAAGTTCTGGTCCTATATTGAGGGCGACTATACGAAGCCGGATGATGCATTTTCTATTGCATACGAAGCAACATCCGGAAGAAAAGGTATTGTTTACAGCAGTATCCTTGCGGGATCGGCAATAATCCTTATCTACGGACTTGCTTTTGTATTCATGTGTTTTACCGCCGGTGTAAAGGGAAACAAAGAGTATTATCTGCTTCCCTCGGATAAACTTTTTGTGGATATATATGCCCTTCTGTTTTTGGTTCTTGTGTTTGTATCCAGATACTTCTTTAAGCTGAATGCAGACTCGGGGCTCGAAAATAGGTATGTCATATTCATTCCTCTGGGGATATTTACGAGTATGGCTTTTACGACCTTTGCTTATTCTGTGATCAGAAGGATCCGTAATAAGTATTATGATCATTTCAGCTTTTTCCATATGCTGGTCAAAGTGTATTGCAATCTTAGAGACAGTATAGAAAACAGCTCGAACCCCTATGTGAGTGCCCTTGTTCCTTTTCATTTTTATTTTATTCTGAATTTTGCATTGTTTGTTTTGATAGTGGTTTCATCAAATACTGACAGAAGAGTTCTTTTGGTCATTTCAGTTCTTTTACTTATTATCGTCAATATTCTGTTTGCGGTAAGAGAAGTAAAAAAGGCATCTGACAGGAACAGCCTTCGTGACGGGATCAGAAGGATCGGAAGTGGGGAACTTGAATACAAGATAAATAAGGATAAGCTTCTTAACATCAATACGGATACGGCTGATGAGATCAATAACATCGGTGAAGGTATAAAAAATGCTGTAAATACCAGCATGAAGGATGAAAAAATGAAATCCGACCTTATCACCAATGTTTCACACGATCTTAAGACTCCCCTTACCTCGATAATAAACTATGTTAATCTCCTGAAGGATGAGAATATCACTCAGCAGCCTGCAGCCGGTTATATCAATACCTTGGAGGATAAGTCCATCAGATTAAAGCAGCTTCTTGTGGATCTCATCGATGCCTCAAGGCTTTCGTCCGGTACAACTGAGGTGGATTTCCAGGAGATCAGGATCACGGAGCTTTTTAATCAGATCATTGCGGAATTTGCCGATAAGCTGGATATGGCGGGGCTTGATGTGATATTTGACGGTGAATCCAAGGCATATATATCAGCCGACGGAAGACATATGTGGAGACTGATGGATAATCTCCTTGAAAATGTATGTAAGTATTCACTTAAGGGAACCAGGGTATATTTCAGCGTCAGAGAGTTTAATTCCGTGGGAGAAGCCGGTGCGGCTCCTGATAAGATACTTATCAGTATAAAGAATGTGTCGGCTACGCCAAATACCGTACAGGGAAATGAATTGACAGAAAGGTTTATAAGAGGCGATTCCTCAAGGTCTTCTGAAGGAAGTGGTCTGGGTCTTTATATTGCCAAGAGTCTGACCGAACTTCAGAACGGAACCTTTGAGGTAATCGCCGACGGTGATCTTTTTAAAGTAGATATTGTATTTGATATTTTAAAGCGCTGATCATGAAAGATTTATATCACTCTTTGCATTGTAGGCTTCAAGGATGGCATGCATCTTTTCGGTGGTAGCCATAACGTTTGAAAGTGATGCGTCATGGTTCATGAAGTCTATGATGGAAGAGATGAGTTTACTCATGTCCGCAACTTTGAAATAGGGCTTTGAATAGATCTCGGGAGGAAGGTACGTAAGGTTGGTGGTAATAAGCCTGTCAAAGTATTTATTCTCGTATGCTTTGTCAAAGCCTTCCAGACCTTCTGTGAATAAACCAAAGGTGGTGCAGATCATTACTTTGTTTGCACCCATGCCTTTTAACTGCTTTGCGGTATCGATCATGGATCCGCCGGAAGAGATCATATCATCCATTATGATAACGTCTTTTCCATCCAGAGTATCACCCAGGAATTCATGTGCAACAATGGGGTTCTTGCCGTTTACGATAGTGGTGAAGTCACGTCTCTTGTAGAACATACCGGTGTTTATACCGAGAACGTTTGCAAAATATATTGCTCTGTCCAGTGCGCCTTCATCGGGAGCGATGACTACAAGGTGTTCCTTGTCTACTTTTAAGCCGTTTTCGCTTGAAAGGAGAGCTTTCATGAACTGATAGGGCGGCATGAAATTGTCGAAGCCCTTGAGGGGAGTGGAGTTCTGTACTCTGGGATCATGTGCATCAAAGGTGACGAAATTGCTGATTCCCATGTCATAGAGCTCTTCAAGCATATAGGCCGCATCCAATGACTCCAGACCGTTTCTTCTGTGCTGGCGTCCTTCATAAAGGAAGGGCATGATGACATTGATCCTGTTTGCTTTTCCGTTGCATGCGGCAATGATTCTCTTCAGATCCTGATAGTGGTCGTCGGGAGACATTGCATTTTCGTAACCGTTCATTTTATATTTGATGGAGTGGTTACATACATCAACCAGGATGAATACGTCCTTACCTCTGACGGATTCTTTGATAAGACCTTTACTTTCGCCGCTTCCGAATCTGGGAAGCTCATAGTCCAGAAGGTAATTGTCTTCTTTGTAGCCGTGAAAGGCGGGGTCGTTTTTAACAGAATCGTTGTGTACAACTTTTCTGAATTCAACGAGGTAATCATTTATAGTGCGGCCCATTTCTGCCATTGAGGGCAGTGCGATGATCTTCAAGGGGCCGACGGGCATTGTATTTTCAAGTTCGGCGATGTTTGCCATAGAAGGACCTCCGTTTATATCAATGAATTATATTTTACATATGTTTGCATTATAGAGTCAAGTTTACATAAATGTATTTTTTCATCACATATCTCAGTTACGGGTCGATCGCGCATGTTATATTTTCCTCACTGTCGACTCCGCTACTAGGCTCGAAGTCCTTTGCTCAGGGCAAAATCGGTCGCCTCAAACTCGCAACGCTCGCACTATAATGTGCGAGCTGCTCGGACATTATCGGCGACAACGCGATTTTCCGCAAAGGACCTCTCGCCAAGTGCTCCGCGAATCAGTTCGAAAAATACGAACATGCACACTCGCCCCTG